>NZ_PXUD01000079.1:0-69854 GCF_003390965.1 Salinivibrio sp. HTSP | reverse complement strand
TTCTGTGAGAGGGATGAGGCGGCAACGCCTCACCCTACTCGATGTTATCGGTATCTCGTGCTTTTACGCGCAGGCCTGCCGTGTCACTCAACGTGAAGCCGTGTTATAGCCCAGGTGTAACCACGCGCTTATCGGCTTCTGGCAGCTCACTGCCACAGTGCTTACAAAATGAGGCGTCGGACTCATGGCCGCTTTTTGAGCAGTTAGGGCATTTTACCAAGTTGCGATGCAGTGACATCTGCTGACCGATTTCGGCGGTGATAATCCCGGTAGGCACGGCAATAATCGAATAGCCCATCAACATGGTGAAAGACGCGAGTGCCTTGCCAATATCGGTTTGCGGCACAATATCGCCATAGCCGACGGTGGTGAGGGTGACGATAGCCCAATAGATGGCATAGGGAATACTGGTAAAGCCATTCTCTGGCCCTTCAATCACGTACATGAGTGCGCCGAAGACGGTGACCAGGATCGCCACGGAGAAGAAGAAAATCATTACCTTTCGCGATGACAGCAACATCGAGCGCAACAAGATGTTGGAGTCTTCCAAAAAGCGCATCAGCCTCAAAACACGGAAAATGCGCAATACCCGCAATAGGCGTACCACCATCAGGTATGTCGTCCCTGGGACAAAAATCGCGATATAGGTGGGCAGAATCGCCAGTAAATCCACCACGCCGTAAAAGCTTCTTGCATAAGCAGACGGGCGCGGTGAGCAATAAAGGCGCAGTAAATACTCGACGGTAAAGATGCCGGTAAAGCCCCATTCAATCCAATAAAGCCATTGTGACCATTTAGCATGGACACTTGCGATCGACTCCAGCATCAACGCCACCATCGAGGCCAAGATCATCACAATCAGCGCCAAATCAAATGCTTTCCCGTGCTTCGTCTCGGTGCCAAAGATGGTGGTGTATAGGTAGTGTTGAAGACGGCTTTGTGACTTATTCATTCGCTTACCTTGCTAAAAATCTTCCATGATTGAGCCGCAAAAAACCGGCACGGCAACTGACTGCGTGCCGATTTTTTATCTTTACGCGCTGAAGGGGCTTATCGCGCGTTTAGCTAAGGCCGGGGAACAAGGCGCGCATGCCAGAGGCGATAAACTCAATCCCGAGGGAACCAAGGATAAGGCCCATTATCCGCGTAATAACGTTGATACCCGTTTGGCCTAAAAATTTCACCACTGCAGGACCGACTTTAAACAGCCCCCAAATCCCTGCAGAGAACAGCACTAGGGTGGTGATGAGTGTAATCGTACTCCACGTATCGGGGTACTGAGAGCCATAAACAATGGTTGAGCTGATCGCACCTGGCCCCGCGAGCAGTGGCATCGCCAGCGGTACCACGCCCACCTGTTCACGGCTGATGGTCTCGGATTGCTCCTGCTTGTTTTGCTTACCTTCCCCCAACTTACCGTTCATCATGGTAAAAGCGATACTGAGCAGCAGCATGCCACCGGCTACCCGGAATGAATCGAGTGAGATACTGAATAAATCCAGCAACATCTGTCCGGCAAGCAAGGAAACAATCAAGATGATCGCCACCGCGATGGCGGCGGTGTATGCCGTGCGGTTTCGTTCTTGTTTATCAAGATGTACGGTGAGGGTGACAAAAACGGGCATGATACCGATAGGGTTAACGGCGGCAAAAAGCCCGACAAAAAACTGTACAAAAATCATGGTGTCAAAAACGGCCATGGCGAATCTCGTGATGCTGTGAGGAAGTCCAGTTTCTCTCGGGTTAAATCAATGGCGCCAGTATAGCGATGTCAGCCTAAAAACCAACCACTCAGCTTTTATTTTCTGAATGCAATAGTTGCGCGTTTTGAACCCGCTTTCGCTGATAACCCAAACGATTTATCGTCATGCAACTTTCGCTCGGCAAACTATACTGAGGGTCGATGTCGTGAACAGAAACAACCGTCTTTCGGGTTTTTTGTTGAAATTTACATACAGTATCGGCATTTATAGTTGCCTTGCCATGTAAATTATATGTTACTGTGATGAAAATTTTAGACACATGCGTTCTGTGCTACAAAAATATTAAACCCAGTGATTGTGGGGGTTAAGCGTAAATTTTATTGCGGTTGATTTGATAACAACTGATCGAGATCAAGTTACTCACGCTGTGAAAACTTATACTCAGTTTTGAAAGTTATTTACTAAATGCCACGCACCGAACGGCGACACTAAGTAAAGATAAACAAGGCTTAGTAAGCCAAGACGCTGCGGCAAGCAATTACTAAATGATTTTCAAATATGAACCAGGAGACGACTATGCCTGTCACTAATATTGCTGAACTCAACGCGATGGTTGAGCGTGTCAAAAAGGCACAACAAGAATTTGCCACCTATTCACAGGAGCAAGTAGATAAGATCTTCCGTGCCGCATCACTGGCTGCAAACAACGCGCGTATCCCACTGGCGAAACAAGCGGTTGAAGAGTCAGGCATGGGTATCCTCGAAGACAAGGTTATCAAAAACCACTTCGCCTCTGAGTTCATCTACAACAAATACAAAGACGACAAAACCTGCGGCATTCTGGAAGAGAATGACGAATTCGGCACCATGACCATCGCCGAACCCGTTGGCCTTATCTGCGGTATCGTTCCAACCACTAACCCAACGTCGACTGCGATCTTCAAATCACTGATCTCACTGAAAACGCGTAACGGCATCATCTTCTCGCCACACCCACGTGCGAAAAACTCGACCAATGATGCGGCGAAGCTGGTTCTTGATGCAGCCGTGGCTGCGGGCGCACCTAAAGACATCATCGGCTGGATTGATCAACCATCAGTTGAGCTTTCTAACGCACTGATGAAGCACGACGACATTAACCTGATTCTGGCGACCGGTGGTCCAGGCATGGTGAAAGCGGCATACTCATCAGGTAAACCGGCGATTGGCGTAGGTGCGGGTAACGTGCCTGTGGTTATCGATGAAACCGCTGACATTAAACGTGCTGTCGCGTCTGTGCTGATGTCAAAAACCTTCGATAACGGCGTGGTGTGTGCGTCCGAGCAAGCAGTTATCGTGATGGACGAAGTCTACGACGAAGTGAAAGAACGCTTTGCGTCGCACAAAGGCCATGTATTGAGCAAAGCAGACGCCGATAAAGTGCGTAAGGTACTACTTATCAACGGTAACCTTAACGCGGATATCGTGGGCCAACCTGCCACTAAGATTGCGGAGATGGCCGGCGTAAGCGTGCCATCAGACACGAAAATCCTGATTGGTGAAGGGCTGGAAATCAGCATTGAAGAAGAGTTTGCGCACGAGAAACTCTCTCCAACCCTAGGTATGTTCCGCGCTAAAAGCTTTGAGCACGCTGTCGACATGGCTTGCAAAATGGTGGAAATGGGCGGTATCGGTCATACCTCAGGCCTGTATACCAACCAAGACGTTAACCAAGACCGTATCAAGTATTTCGGTGATCGCCTGAAAACAGCACGTATTCTGGTGAACATTCCAACCACGCATGGTGGTATCGGTGACTTGTACAACTTTAACGTTGCACCATCACTGACATTGGGCTGTGGCTCATGGGGTGGTAACTCAATTTCTGAGAACGTTGGGCCTAAACACCTGATGAACAAGAAAACCGTAGCGAAGCGAGCTGAGAATATGCTGTGGCACAAACTACCAAAATCGATCTACTTCCGTCGCGGCAGCTTGCCAATCGCATTGGGTGACTTGGAAGACAAGAAACGCGCGATGATCGTGACGGACCGTTTCCTGTTTAACAACGGTTATTCTGAGCAAATCGAGTCAATGCTTAAAGCGCAAGGCATGGACGTGAATACCTTCTTTGAAGTAGAAGCGGATCCAACATTGACCGTGGTGCGCAAAGGTGCGGAAGCGATGAAGAGCTTCCAGCCAGACGTGATTATTGCCCTAGGTGGTGGTTCACCGATGGATGCTGCGAAAATCATGTGGGTCATGTACGAGCACCCTGAAACGGCGTTCGAAGAGCTAGCGATGCGCTTTATGGACATCCGTAAACGTATCTACAAATTCCCGAAAATGGGTAAAAAAGCCGAGCTGGTTTGTGTGACGACCACATCAGGTACCGGTTCAGAAGTGACACCATTTGCGGTAGTGACAGACGATAAAACGGGCGCGAAGTACCCACTGGCCGACTACGAGCTGACACCACAAATGGCAATTGTGGATGCCAACCTAGTGATGAACATGCCGAAGTCACTGACTGCCTTTGGTGGTTACGACGCGATTACTCACGCGATGGAAGCCTACGTGTCTATCCTGTCTAACGAGTATTCAGAAGGGCAAGCTCTGCAAGCGTTGAAACTGCTGAAAGACTATCTGCCAGCAAGCTATACGCACGGTGCAAACGACCCAATCGCACGTGAGAAAGTGCACAATGGTGCCACCATTGCCGGTGTCGCGTTTGCTAACGCCTTCTTGGGTGTGTGTCACTCAATGGCGCACAAAATCGGTGCTGAGTTCCACCTACCACACGGTTTGGCGAACGCATTGCTGATTTCTAACGTGGTGCGTTTCAACGCCAATGACAACCCAACCAAGCAAACAGCTTTCTCACAGTACGACCGCCCACAAGCACGTCGTCGCTATGCAGAAATCGCTGACCACCTTGGCCTAGCTCAAGCCGGTGACCGTACCGCACAGAAGATTGAGCGTTTGCTAGCCTGGTTGGAAGACATGAAGTTGAAACTAGACATCCCAACCTCTATCCAAGCGGCGGGTGTACCAGAAGCAGACTTCATGGCCAAACTGGATGAGCTGGCGGAAGAAGCGTTCGATGACCAATGTACAGGCGCTAACCCACGCTATCCACTGATCAAAGAGTTGAAAGATGTGTTGGTTGCGTCTTACTACGGTAAACCATACGTAGAATGTGAAACCTTTGAAGGCACCACGGTGATCAAGAAAAAAGATGACCGACCAGCCGCCGCGCCGACTAAAGCCGCGAAAGCTGTGAAAAAAGATGAAAAAGCAGACGCCTAATAGACCCTAGGCAACTGCTTAACGACAAAGACCCGCTCCGGCGGGTCTTTTTGTATTTGAGAGAGCGATCTTCTATCCACTTGCCTCTAACAACCGGCCGTTAAAAGAATCGTTGGAGACGATGTACTCGGCATTGCGAATAAATTCATCATCAATGCCGCTGTTCGCCTGGTGACGATGGCGCGGAACAATACCGCCGACACGAATTTTCAGTGCTGATAGCTCCTTCGCCCACCGTTGGGTCAAGCCGCCAATCATGGCGTTGGCAACCGTATCCGGCGTGAGGTGGGTGCCCGCGACATTAATGATCACCCCAGGTGTGCCGCGTTGTTGCATGCATTCTGCTGCGCGTTGGACCACCAGAAAATATTGTGACGTGGTATCACTGAGGGTTTTGGGGCCATCGTAGTGTTTTTGTCTGTCAAACAGACTAGGCAAAACATCCCCTTGCCAATGATTGATCAGTACATCAATCCCACCAAAAAGCTGAGTGACTTGGGTGAACGCATCGTGAATCGAATCAGGCTCATGATCGGCGAGACAAATAGGCTGAACACGCCCCAGGTAGTCGCGACATTGATCGGCACTTAGGCGTAGTGCTGGCCACTCGGTATCGAGCAAAACCACGTTTGCGCCAAGCGAGCAAAAGTGCTCAGCCATGGCGCGTCCGGACGGTGAGCCACCTGCGGTAATGACGACCACTGCGCTATCGATCTTCATGAGAATTTCCTCATAATTATCAGTCTATTAAAACAAACTGATGCATTTATTTACCCAAGCAAGTCACGAGAAAGTGACAGCTTACTCACACCCTATTCAAGCATGGGAGTGTAATACTGGACCATAAATACGAGGACTGCGAAAAAAAGACGCAAAACGTCAGGAGGAATGGCAAAAAGAATATCGGGAATCTATAGAGGATCACAGTTTGATAAAGGATCAACAAATGTCATCAAGATCGACTTGCGATCTGACGCATTATGCGCTCACACGCATTTTATCAAAGCAATGCGAAGTGGTGAGTTTTTCATACAAGGTGGCAGGGTTATAGGCGGGGCGCTTGGGCTCGGTATCGGCTAAATGACGGCGCTCGTGGCCAGACAAATTATGATAGACCGCCTCATCAAAACCGTGTGTGCCTTGGGGGGGATAATGCATTGCCGCTGGGGCAAGCTGAAAGCGTAGATTCGCGCTGGCAATACCGCCGCGGTGAAAGGCATCGGCTTGTGCCCCTGCACGCAAATAGTCTTGTTCATTGCTCGCGGCAAGAGGTTGCGGCTCAGCCAGCTGGAACTGCTGACGGAGTACTTGGTCATTGCTGACGGGCTTATCGACGGGCGTTAGCGGGGTTGACTCGTTGGCATCCGCTGACAATAAGGCCATCATCAGGGCAAAGTCGGAACGACGACCTTGTACCACCGCTTGGTTTAGGTTGTCCCCAAACTGAACGTCGCTAATCAGCTGCGCTTTGTCGATGGTATGGATAGTCACTGTGGTTACCCTAGTTATGACCTGGTCGATAATGATGATAACTAGGGTATCGGCCGCGAGAATAAAACTTTAACACTTTTATTTTATCCTACGCCTGTCTGTGCGGTCTTGTATTCTCTATGGATGTACACGGGAAATTAGCCTGCTTGGGCAAGCCGCGGTTGCAAGGGCTGCGTACTTTGACCTGCAAAATGCTGCATCGAAAACGCCACCCGGTCTTCCGGTAAAGGCGGGTAGCGACAAGGTGGCAGCGATTCGATTAGGGCAAGACGCGGAAGCAGGCCACATCCATTGGCAATTTGAATGGCGAGGCCTGGGCGAGCATTGAGCTCCAGTACCATTGGACCTTTATCTTTATCCAGCACCATATCGGTGCCCATATAACCCAAATCTGTCATTTCCCATGCGCTGGCGGCGAGGGTCAGCAGCTGCTGCCAGTGAGGCACTCTAAGGGTATAGAGATCTTGGTGCGTATCGGGGTGGTGAGTAATAGGGCGATTAAACTGGACCGCTTTTAGTGCTTTACCTGTCGCCATATCTAACCCGACGCCGACGGCCCCTTGGTGTAAGTTAGCTTTGCCATCAGACGCCGATGTCGATAGACGCATCATTGCCATCACTGGGTAGCCTTGAAAAACGATCACCCGGATATCAGGCACACCCTCATAGCTAAATCCTTGAAAGCTATCATCAAACGCAATTAAGTTTTCGACCACCGCCACATCGGCTTTGCCACCCAGCGAGAACAGGCCCGCCAAGGTATTGGTGATATGGCGCTCCACATCATTGTGGCTGACCGCTTTCCCTGAGGCTTTGGTATAGACACCTTGGTGGTTTTTAGTCACCACTAAGATACCTTTCCCGCCAGAGCCCTGTGCAGGCTTAATCACAAAGCCGGACCAGTTGGCGACCATAGCGTGGATGCGTTTGACATCCGCTTGGCTGTCAATCACCCCAATCAGTTCAGGCACCGTGGCCCCCGCTTGTTGGGCGATGAGTTTAGTTTTTAGCTTGTCATCAACCAACGGATACAAACGCCGATCATTGTAACGTCCAATATAGCGAATGTTGCGCTGGTTCATGCCCATGATCCCCGCTTGGTTAAGCCGAAACGGCGAGGCTAACTTATCGAGGAGTTTGCGCATCATCGTCTCCTGAGGTGGCTGCCAGTCCAAGTGGCTTATTACTCGGCTCCGCTAGGGGGCGGAAGCGCTTGAGTTCCGACAAGCGATAGCCCGTGTAATTACCCAGTAGCAAGATAAGGGCGAGAATAACCAACTGCAGGCCAATAAAGTTAAAGGTGAGATGGCGAACCAAATCATTGGTCATCGCTAAATACACCAGTACGGCAGTGAGCAGTGAGCCGCCACCTTGAATGACCACTTCCTTCGCCCCTTCTTCTTCCCACAAAATCGACATCCGTTCGATGGTCCACGACAAAATGATCATCGGGAAGAAGGTAATGGTGAGTCCCTCCATTAAGCCAATGTGGAAGGCAATCACGCTAAAGACGGAAATAATCAGGATCACGGTAATAATCACGGCCGATATACGTGCTACCAAGAGTAAATTGAGCCGGGATAAGTAGCTTCTGATCACCAGCCCCGTACCGACAATGAGTACAAAACCAACAATACCGGTAATGAGCTGGGTCTGGACAAAGGCGACGGCAATGAGCACTGGCATAAAGGTGCCAGAGGTTTTGAGCCCAACAATCACCCGCAAGAACACCACAATGAGCGCCCCTATCGGGATCAGCATGATGGTTTTGAACATCGCCTGCTCTTCAATCGGCAAGCTATGAATCGAGAAGTTAAGCAAATCGTCGGCCGACACTTTGGCCGAAGTGGCCTGTTGCGGACTGATATCTTGCGAAATGATGGAGAAATGCACCTGGCTGTGCTCACCGCCCATCACTTCCAGCAGCGGCCCGCCATGTTGGTTCCATAACAGTGTGTTATCGTGATGGCCATTTTGGCCGCTCACCAAGTCAAACAAATGCCAGCGGCTGTCTTGCCACACTTGCAACATGGGAGAAATGCTTTGTCGACGCCGGCCATCCTCAAGCTCTAAACCGCCTACTACGCGCGCATGAATGCCTTCAATGGCCAAGGTTTTGCGCAGGGCGTCGGGTTTATCCAGTGTGTTGAGCAGCAGCGCCGCGTTTTGACTATCAGGACTATTAAGCTGCTTGATCAGCTCGCGGGTCAAAGTGATGTTATCGGCAGAGCGAGCACGAGCACGGTCAAGCAAAGCGAGTGCGGCGTTTTTAGCCGCATTATCCATGACAGGCGTCGCCACCGCGTCATCCTCTGGTGGGGTCATGGTGTAGCGCGCACTGTCATCGACCAGCATCTGGTTTTTAAAATAAAGGGTTTGCTCACCACTGGCGTGACGTGCCGACCACTGTGCTTGGCGGCCATGCTCTGTATCGAGTAAGGAAAACCCGTACCCGGCCGATGAAGTACTTTCATCAATCAGGGTCAGACCGGGTTGGCTATCTGGTGCGGCCAAACTGACTTTGACCGGCCCGTTGGTGGCATCAAAATTGATTCTGGCCTCGATTTGCCACACTTGGCGCGTTTCATCTGCCAGCCATGGCACGCCATAAACAAGATGGCGGTAGGCACTGAGTGCGATGCCAGCGACGACCAAAAAGCCAATCAAAAAATAAAAAGGAACCCGTGAAATCATATCGATTACCTACTTGTTGGGGGTGTCGTCATCGCCTGGCTCCGTTGGCGTGTCCGGCTGATATTGCGGATGAATGTGAACTTGGCTGACATCAACCACCGCCAAGTCTTTAAAAAATTCTCGGCCAAGCAGCACTGGGTATTCCATGTTGGTGCGATCCGCGAGGGTGAATTCGGTTTTTTCATGGATCTTGCCCACGCGGATCCAGGCTTCGACCACCGGGCGGCGCTCGGTGCTATCGCTCGACGACTGACGGATACGCACCCAACGTTTCACTGGCATTTCCATAAATACCGGCTGGTCATTGTTTTCACTGTGATTGACGTTGAACTTGACCCAGGTATCGCCGTCACGCTCAAACTCTTGGATATCTACCGCGTTGAGTGAGGAGGTTTCAGCACCGGTATCCACACGGGATTGGAAGGTGTTTTCGACCGCGTCAAACCAGACAAATTCGCGTCCCCCAAGAATAACCTTGCCGTCGTTAACCGGGACTCTCACCACTTTTTCTTTCACTTTTACGTCAGGGGGATTGGTCGCCATATTGGCGTAAACTTTGGCCTGCGTGCGTTGCATGACCGACAGTTGGCTCTCAAGTGCGGTCACTTTATCTGCCAACTGGTTGAGTGTTGCGCCCTGTTGCGTGAAGGTCTCGGTGAGCGCTTGCTGTTGTTGCTGGCTTTGGGCTGCCAGGTTATCAAATTTATTGAGCGTTTCTTGATGTTGGTGCTGCGAGGTTAATGTGCAGCCGGACACCGTAAGTAAAAGCGCACTGATCAGTGAGCAACGAAATAGCATCTAAATCTCCACAGCATAAGAAGGATTGCGGCTAGCCATGTCACAGGCATTAGCGCCCTGATGGCGACGGCGAGAGCAAATTCTAAAGGATGCGGCTAAGATGGGTAGGGGGATTCTGTCAAATGTTAGTCAGAATTGACTAAGTGCTGATTTAATCAACGGTCATAAAGCAAAGTCGTTAGCAAACAAGCACTCAAGCGGTGAAATAAAACACAGGACCTCAATACAAGCGTCGCGATTGCGAGCGTAACGTCAGGGCAGGGTGGATGTCAGGTAAAGACGCTTCAACACCGCCGCCAATCGGAGGGTAACTGGCGGTGGTGTTGTTTTTCAAACCCAGCAAGTTAGTCTGGGTTACGAGCCACTAAGATCGCGCGTTTGGGGGCCGGGTAGCCCTCTACGGTTTGCGCGGGGTTGTCTGGGTTTAGGTAATCTGGCAGCGAGTTATGGGTCATCCACTCGGTACTGCGCTGTTCATCGGTGGTGGTGACGCACTCGTCGACAATACGCACATCGACAAATCCGACTTTTTCCAGCCAGACTTTTAACGCACGCGCGGACGGAAAAAAGTAGACGTTGCGCATTTGTGCATAGCGACTGGTCGGCACCAACACCGCGTTTTCGTCCCCATCGATAACTAAGGTTTCCAGCACCAGCTCGCCATCTTTGCGCAACTGATCTTTGAGTTGCATAAGATGGTCGAGGGGGGAGCGGCGATGGTACAGCACGCCCATGCTGAATACTGTGTCGAATGCGCGCAGTGCAGGGAGCTTCTCGATCCCTAAAGGCAACAAATGCGCGCGCTGATCGTTACCCATCAAGCGGCGAATGGCATCGAATTGCATCAAAAATAGCTCTGATGGATCGATGCCCACGGTCAGTTCGGCCCCTTCGCCCAACATTCGCCACATGTGATAACCATTGCCGCAACCGACATCAAGCACATAACGCCCTTTTAGCGGCGAAATATGCGGCAGCACCCGATCCCACTTCCAATCGGAGCGCCATTCGGTATCAATATCAATGCCGTGTACCTGGTACGGGCCTTTACGCCAAGGGTGCAAGGTGCGTAATAGGTTTTCTAATTTTTTGCGCTCGCCATTAGGCAAGCTACTGTCATCACCTATACGCACCGCGTCTTTCAGTTCAACCGTCTCGGGCGCAGTGGTTGGGATCTTGTGCAGGACTTTTATCCACTTAGGCATATCGCCATGCGGCTGGTTTTGCCACTCGGCTAATTGCGCTGGCAACACCTCGAGCCAATGGCTTAAGCGGTTTTTAGCAATCAGCTGATAAAAATCGGAAAAATCAAACATCAGATTACTCGTACTTTCAGGTTGGTCTTACTTAATGGCGAACATTGAACCAAAGTTAAAACACTGGAACCACATGGCGACGCTGCTAAAGCCAATGGCATTAAGTCGCGCTTGGTGGGTGGTAATACTGTCTGGGCGCATCACATTCTCAAGTGCACTGCGCTTTTGGCTGATCTCAAGCTCGCTATAGCCATTGGCGCGCTTAAAGTCGTGGTGTAAATCGATCAGCAACTCATTGGCGGTGTCATCTTCAAAGCGGTACTTCTCGGATAAAATCAGGATCCCACCTGGCTTCAAGCCTTGATAAATGCGAGTGAGTAGGGCTTGGCGATCGTCAGGGCTTAAAAACTGTAGGGTAAAATTGAGCACCACCATCGAGGCATTGGTTATCTCGACGTCGCGAATATCGGCTTCGCGAACCTCAACATCGGCGGCGCCGCGATACGCGTTAACATGCAAGCGACAACGCTCAACCATGGCTTGAGAGTTATCCACCGCGATGATTTTGCAGCTGTCATGAGGGATATGGCGGCGCATCGATAAAGTGGCAGCACCCAGCGAACAGCCCAGATCGTAAATATGACTATCAGGCGCCGCAAAACGCTTGGCCAGCATGCCAATTGCCGAAATGATATTGCTGTATCCCGGCACCGAGCGCTGGATCATATCCGGGAATACTTCGGCGACATTTTCATCGAAGGTGAAGTCGCCCATTTTCTCGATAGGCGCAGCGAAAATTTTATCCTGATTAGCCATGTAAGCCCCTACACATCAGCCTAGCAGGCAGGTTCTCGCGCATGACGCGCGTAAACCCTGCCACAAAAGCGGCGTATTGTAGTGAATTTTTCTGCCCCTGTCTGCACGGTGAGCGCGCCGCGTGGGGCGGAC
The DNA here is from genome assembly GCF_003390965.1 of Salinivibrio sp. HTSP. Taxonomy (NCBI): domain Bacteria; kingdom Pseudomonadati; phylum Pseudomonadota; class Gammaproteobacteria; order Vibrionales; family Vibrionaceae; genus Salinivibrio; species Salinivibrio sp. HTSP. The sequence continues at coordinate 57,676 of NZ_PXUD01000079.1, read as the reverse complement.
ATTAAAACAATGCCCCTTGCTGGCTTTGCGCGGCGCGCGTGACGGAAGCCAGCGGCGTTGATAAATCAAGACGTTGATACAAGTGTGCAGCCAGTGCAGGGGCTTGGTCGTTATCTGAGGTATGAATCATTAAATAGGGCGTTTTGCCCGCGGCGATCCATTGGGATAAGCGTGAGATCCAAGGGTCAAAAAACGCGCTGTTTTCGGGCAAGTCCGGATGGCCGATAAAACGCACCATGGGAGCATCGCTGGTGGCGATGGCATGCACGGGCACCCGGGGTTTTTTCTTTTGCGCATCAATAATCGCTGGAGTGTCGGGTTTAGCCGCAAACACCGGGCGGCTGTCCATGATCACACGGTTGGCGTGATGATCGATTAACAGCCGGTTGAGTGCTTTTTCTGCTTCGCCTTTGGCAAAAAATGCGGGATGACGCACCTCTACCCCAAGGGAAAACTCGCGGGGTAGCGACTCAAGAAATGTCGCTAAGCTTGCTAACCTCTCAGGGCCAAAACGCGCTGGCAGCTGAATGGTCCACTGACCAATATGGTCATGGAGCGGGGCCATCAGCTTGATAAAATCAGCGGTTAAGTCTTGCGCATGGCGCAGCTGGCATTGATGAGTAATGGTTTTAGGTAGCTTAAAGGTAAATTGAAAGCTGTCTGGAATGGCGGCCGCCCAATTATTCACCGTTTGCGGCGACGGGGAGGCGTAAAAGGTCGTATTTCCTTCAACCGTGTTAAACACCTCGGCATAGCGGGCTAAACGCTCGCCCGACTTGGTGCCTGGCGGATAAAAATGATGCTGCCAACTAGGATGAGACCATTGCGTCAGCCCCAATCGTAAGGGCGGATTCAGGTCTTGGTGTAATAGGGATACCATGCCCGTAATGATGCCTTGCCAACCAATAGGACACTAGCCTAAAAGGAATTGAACAAAAAAACTATCGGTTTTAAGCGCGATCGCTTTACCAAGAGCGGGGCTTTTCCTTTATAATGGCAGGCTTTGACAGTAACGGCACTCATGGGGGCGTACCGTCAGGTACGACAGATGCTGTTACCCGAATTCCCCTCAGTATTTGGCAGGCTTGTGCCCCAGGGGCAAGCGGAATCATCAGAACAGATCAGGAATAATCTATGCGCACCCAATATTGTGGTCACCTGAATAAAGCCCACGTCGGGCAAGAAGTAAGTCTTTGTGGTTGGGTTAACCGCCGCCGTGATTTGGGCGGCTTGATTTTTATCGACATGCGCGACCGTGAGGGTCTGGTGCAAGTTGTGATTGACCCTGATATGGGTGATGTTTACGAGCAAGCAAACAAATTGCGTAACGAATTTTGCCTGACCATCCGTGGTGAAGTGCGTGCGCGCCCAGAGAGCCAGATCAACAGTGATATGGCCACTGGCGAAGTGGAAGTGGTGGCGAAAGGGTTGGAAATCATCAACCGCAGCGCACCGATGCCGATTGACTTTAACCAGTTTATTTCCGAAGAGCAGCGCCTGAAGTATCGCTACCTTGACTTGCGCCGCCCTGAGATGAGCGATCGGATTAAACTGCGTGCCAAAGCCACCAGCTTTGTCCGTCGTTTCCTTGATGATAATGACTTTTTAGACATCGAAACTCCGGTACTCACCAAAGCGACCCCAGAAGGCGCACGTGATTACTTGGTGCCAAGCCGTGTGCACAAAGGCAACTTTTATGCGCTGCCGCAATCACCACAGCTGTTTAAACAGTTGTTGATGATGTCCGGGTTCGATCGTTACTACCAAATCGTGAAGTGCTTCCGTGATGAAGATTTGCGTGCGGATCGCCAGCCAGAATTTACCCAGATTGATATCGAAACCTCATTTATGAGCGCCGACCAAGTGCGCGAGGTCACCGAGCAATTGATCCGTGAAATGTGGCAATCATTGCTTAATGTGGACTTGGGCGCGTTCCCAACCATGAAATATGAAGAAGCGATGCGCCGTTTTGGCTCCGACAAGCCAGATTTGCGTAACCCGCTCGAAATCGTCGATGTAGCAGACATCGTCAAAGATGTTGAATTTAAAGTGTTCTCTGGCCCGGCAAACGATGAGAAAGGCCGCGTGGCTGTGATTCGTGTGCCAGGCGGTGCCAGCTTGTCGCGCAAGCAGATTGATGAATACACCCACTTTGTTGGCATTTACGGCGCCAAAGGCTTGGCGTGGATGAAAGTCAACGACCGCGACGCCGGTTTTGATGGCATTCAATCGCCGGTGGCCAAGTTCCTCAATGCCGAAGTGGTAGAAAGCATTCTGTCACGCACTGAGGCGCAAACCGGTGACATTATCCTATTCGGCGCAGACAAAAAGTCTGTCGTTACCGAAGCGCTTGGCGCACTGCGTGTGAAATTAGGTCTGGATCTTGAGTTGACCGACACCCAAGCGTGGGCACCATTGTGGGTGATTGATTTCCCAATGTTTGAGGAAGACGACGAAGGTAACTTGCATGCGATGCACCACCCGTTCACTGCGCCGACAGACGTGACACCTGAAGAGCTGGTGGCAAACCCGGCGGCGGCGAACTCTAACGCCTACGACATGGTGATTAATGGCTACGAAGTGGGCGGTGGCTCGGTCCGTATCCATAACCCAGAAATGCAAGCCGCGGTGTTTGAGACGCTGGGCATTGATGAGCAAGAGCAGCGCAAGAAATTTGGCTTCTTGCTGGATGCGTTGCAATACGGCACCCCACCACACGCGGGTCTGGCGTTTGGTATGGATCGCCTGGTGATGTTGCTATCCGGCACCGAAAACATTCGCGACGTGATTGCCTTCCCGAAAACCACTGCAGCGGCCTGCTTGATGACTGACGCGCCAAGCCTGGCCAATGAGGCGGCGCTTGAAGAGCTAGCTCTCAGCATTACCGCGGCGGCAGAGCAAAACGAACACAGCGAATAAATTCGCCTGATGACGGGCAAATAGCCTTGCCCGTCTTACCCTTGGGGCCGATAACTGCCGCAATCACGCGGTGATATCACGGCTGCAAGGTCACTGTCTCAACGCGCCTCAGACTGAAAAGCCAAGGCGCGTTTTTTCTTATAACTCCTTTCACGTGAGGGGAGCGCAAAAAAACGGAGAGTCGATATGGCAGGTCACAGTAAGTGGTCGAACATTAAACACCGTAAAGCTGCTCAAGACGCGAAGCGCGGTAAGATTTTCACCAAACTTATCCGAGAAATTGTGGTGGCAACCAAAGAAGGTGGCCCCGAGGCGGAAACCAATCCACGCCTGCGTGCTGCGGTGGATAAAGCGTTGTCAAATAACATGACACGCGACACCATCAACCGTGCGATTTCACGCGGGGCGGGCGGCGAAGGTGACGAAAACATGGAAACCGTCATCTATGAAGGCTATGGCCCTGCGGGCACCGCGGTGATGGTGGAGTGTATGACCGATAACCGCAACCGCACGGTATCAGGCGTGCGCCATGCGTTTTCCAAATCCGGTGGTAACCTGGGGACCGATGGTTCAGTCAGCTTCTTATTCGATAAAAAAGGGGTGATCACCTATGCCTCTGGCCTTGAAGAAGATGCGGTGATGGAAGCGGCGCTCGAAGGCGGCGCGGACGATGTGGTCACCTATGACGACGGTTCAATGGATGTGTATACCACGCCTAATGACTTTGGCTATGTGAAAGATGCTCTGGATAAAGCCGGGTTTGAGGCTGAACGTGCTGAAGTGACGCAGGTGCCATCCACCAAAGCAGAGTTAGATGCAGACACGGCCCCCAAGCTGCTGCGCTTGATCGATACGTTAGAAGACCTTGACGATGTGCAAGAAGTCTACCATAACGGTGATATCTCGGACGAAGTGGCAGCGAGTTTAAGCTAAATGGCAGTGATACTGGGAATTGACCCAGGTTCGCGGATCACCGGTTATGGGGTGATCCGCCAACATGGTCGGCATCTAGAATATCTCGGCAGTGGCTGTATTCGCACCGAGACCGACGACTTACCCGGTCGACTAAAGCATATCTACGCAGGCGTGAGCGAAGTCATCACGCAATTTCAGCCGGATAACTTTGCCATTGAGCAAGTATTTATGGCTCGCAACGCGGATTCAGCGCTTAAACTGGGTCAAGCACGCGGCAGTGCCATTGTTGCGGCGGTAAACGCCGATTTACCTGTCTCTGAATATGCCGCCAGGCTTATCAAGCAAGCGGTAGTGGGAAAAGGCAGTGCGGATAAAAAGCAAGTCCAGCATATGGTCACCCACATGTTAAAGCTCAGCGCCACCCCGCAAGCCGATGCCGCCGATGCTCTCGCGGTTGCCATTTGCCATGCTCACACCAACCACACCCTCATCGCCATGGCCGGCAAAGCCAACGCCGCCCGCCGCGGCCGGTATCGGTAAAAGCGCTTTTTGCTCTTGAATACAGAGCGCTTCGCTTACGGAGTACGGAAAGAGACGAGACGCTTCGCTTCTAGAGACTAGAAACTAGAAACCGGATAAAGCAGATCATGCTCGCACTGAGGCTATTGCTTTTTCTGTACTCTGTATTCCGTCATCGGTATTCGGGCTTTTTGAATACAGAGCGCTTCGCTTACGGAGTACAGAAGAGAGCAGAAAGCAGAAAGTAGTTCCTAGGACCTAGGAACTTTATCTACCAGAGCTGGCACGATATGTTCTTTCCGTATTCCGTATTCCGTATTCCGTATTCCGTATTCCGTATTCCGTAATCCGTATGCCCCTCAATCCGACTGGATATAGATCCAGTTATTCTTTATCCTTGGGGGCAAAGTAACAAACTGAGATGCGATTGTGATAGGCCGATTACAGGGAACCCTGATAGAAAAGCAACCTCCTGAGATTTTGATCGATGTGAACGGCGTCGGCTATGAAGTGAGCATGCCGATGAACTGCTTGTATCAATTGCCGGAGGTGGGCGAAACTGCCACCGTGTACACCCATTTTGTGGTGCGTGAGGATGCGCAACTTCTCTATGGTTTTAGCGGTAAACGTGAGCGAGCGCTGTTTCGGGAAGTGATCAAGGCCAATGGCGTGGGACCTAAACTGGGGTTAGCGATTTTATCGGGGATGACGGCTAACCACTTTGTCGACAGTGTCGAGCACAATGATGTCTCGACCCTGGTGAAAATCCCTGGGGTGGGTAAGAAAACCGCGGAACGTTTGGTGGTTGAAATGCGTGACCGGCTTAAAAACTGGGAAGCGTTCGATCTCTTTACCCCGCACACGGATGCCGCGACGGCTGAGGGCGCAGCCCTACGCGCAGCGCCAACCACCATATCGTCTGCCGCGGATGAGGCGGTGAGCGCCTTAGTCGCACTAGGTTATAAAGCGGCGCAGGCGGAGAAAGTGGTTAAACAAATTGCAACTGATGACATGAGCAGCGAAGACGTGATCCGTCACGCGCTGCGTTCAATGGTGTAACCCATGATAGAAGCTGATCGTTTAATCTCGGCGCAAACCACCCCTGATCGGGAAGAAGAGGTGATCGACCGCGCGATTCGTCCTAAGTTATTGGAAGACTATCAGGGGCAAAATCACGTCCGTGATCAAATGGAAATCTTTATCCATGCTGCGCGCAAACGCCAAGAAGCGCTCGATCATCTGTTGATTTTTGGCCCGCCGGGTCTGGGTAAAACCACCTTGGCCAATATTGTTGCCAATGAAATGGACGTCAATATTCGCACTACGTCGGGCCCCGTGTTAGAAAAAGCCGGCGATCTGGCCGCCTTGCTCACCAACCTTGAGCCTCACGATGTATTATTTATTGATGAAATCCATCGCTTAAGCCCAGTGGTAGAAGAAGTCTTGTACCCCGCGATGGAAGATTATCAACTAGATATTATGATTGGTGAAGGGCCTGCCGCGCGCTCAATCAAAATCGATTTACCGCCGTTTACCCTGATTGGTGCCACCACCCGCGCCGGATCGTTGACATCGCCCTTGCGTGACCGGTTTGGTATTACTCAGCGTTTAGAGTATTACAGCGTGGGCGATCTAACCGGTATCGTGAAACGTAGCGCCCATTGCTTGGCATTATCAACCGATGAGGAAGGAGCGATGGAAGTGGCGCGTCGCTCTCGCGGTACGCCGCGGATTGCCAACCGCTTGCTCCGTCGTGTGCGTGATTATGCCGAAGTGAAAGGCACGGGAGATATCAGTGCTGACATAGCCCAACGCGCGCTCGATATGCTCGATGTCGACAGCCAAGGGTTTGACTACATGGATCGCAAGCTACTCAATGCTATTATTGAGAAGTTCGATGGCGGGCCGGTGGGGCTTGATAACTTAGCGGCGGCGATTGGCGAAGAGAAAGACACCATCGAAGATGTGATTGAGCCTTATTTGATTCAACAAGGCTACCTGCAACGCACACCACGTGGCCGGATTGCCAGCCAGCGTGCCTATTTGCACTTTGGCTTTGATTTGCCGAAAACCTAGTCGGCTAAGACTGAGCGGAAAATCCTCGCAAACTTTAATCAAGATCAAGACGTTTTTTTCTAAAACAGCCCCATTGGCCGACAACCAATGGGGTTTTTTGATCTAGATTAAGGTTATGTAGCACGTGAACCCTTATCGTAACCCCATCTGCTAGCGGTTGCTGGTGACGAGACAATGAGAAGTGGCTTCCGTTAATGCCGCCGTCTCACCCAGTTTCTTCGCGGTTAATCACAGTTTTGTATCTTGGTTGGTTCGCCTTATTGTTTTTGCAGCCGAGTCGACAAACCGAGCAAAACGCGATTAACACCCCATTGTTGTACCTATAATATTAGTTATACCTTAATTAGATAAAATTTAACTATAGAATAACCTTGGTGTTTCAACTGTGTAACATGCAAGCAGTCAATTAAGAAGTGTGTAGCTTTCCCCGCGCCAGCCAGTTGTTTTGACTGCCGTGTTGGGTGAGAGAGTAAAACGAGCGATACGCCAGTATCGGCACCGAAAACGGTGTAAAGGAGTGACCATGATTACCGATATCGTCGATTTATCGCGGCTGCAGTTTGCGCTGACCGCGATGTATCACTTCCTGTTTGTTCCTTTAACTCTGGGCATGGCATTTTTGCTGGCCATCATGGAATCGTTATACGTGATGACCGACAAGCAAATCTACAAAGACATGACCAAGTTTTGGGGCAAGCTGTTTGGAATTAACTTTGCGCTTGGGGTGGCCACTGGTCTCACCATGGAGTTTCAATTCGGAACCAACTGGGCCTACTATTCCCACTATGTCGGGGATATTTTTGGGGCCCCGCTTGCCATTGAAGGGCTGATGGCCTTCTTCCTTGAATCCACTTTTGTGGGCCTGTTCTTCTTTGGTTGGGATCGTCTCAGTAAGCGTCAACACTTGGTCACTACCTGGCTGGTGGCATTAGGCTCTAACTTTTCCGCGCTATGGATTTTGGTCGCCAACGGCTGGATGCAAAACCCCGTGGGTTCAGAGTTTAACTTTGAAACCATGCGTATGGAGATGGTGAGCTTTGCTGATGTGGTCTTTAACCCCGTGGCACAGGTGAAGTTTGTTCACACCGTTGCCGCTGGCTATACCACAGGGGCTATGTTCATTTTGGGGATCAGCGCTTACTATCTGCTCAAAGGCCGTGATATTGCCTTTGCGCGTCGCTCTTTTGCGATTGCCGCCTCGTTTGGCATGGCGGCTATTTTGTCGGTAATCATCTTAGGTGATGAGTCCGGGTACGAGCTGGGTGATGTGCAGAAGGTCAAACTGGCAGCGATTGAGGCCGAATGGCACACCGAGGAAGCGCCAGCGGCGTTCACCGTGCTGGGGCTGCCGAATCAAGAAACCATGCAGACCGATTATGCGATTAAAATCCCTTATGCGATGGGGATCATTGCCACGCGCTCACTGGATAAAGAAGTGACAGGCTTAACCGATTTGATCGCTGAGCACGAGACTCGTATCCGCAACGGTATGCAGGCGTATGCGTTGTTGGAAAAACTGCGTGCCGGCGAGAAATCACCGGAAACCAAAGCCGCGTTCAATGAAGTGAAAAATGATCTCGGTTATGGTCTGCTCCTCAAACCGTACACCGATAAGGTGGTGGATGCGACGGAAGGGCAAATTCAGCAAGCGGCGCAAGACTCTATTCCGCAAGTGGCGCCTTTGTTCTGGAGCTTCAGGATCATGGTAGCCTGTGGCTTTGCGATGCTATTTATCTTTGGCATGAGCTTCTGGCAAACCTGCCGTCAGCGTATCGATGAAAAACCCTGGCTACTGAAGCTTGCGCTGATTGGTATTCCGCTGCCGTGGATCGCTTGCGAAGCCGGTTGGTTTGTTGCCGAGTATGGCCGTCAGCCTTGGGCGGTGGGGGAAATCCTCCCTGTGCATGTCGCGGCGTCTAACCTGGCCGCTGGCGATATTATTTTCTCGATGGTGGCGATTTGCTCGCTCTACACCGTTTTCCTCGTCGCCGAGCTTTATCTGATGTTCAAGTTTGCCCGCCTTGGGCCCAGCAGCCTGAAAACTGGCCGCTACCACTTTGAACAAAAAGGCAATCCAGAAGCGGATTTCAGCCGCCAGATTGAAGCATAAGGAGAGAGAGCATGTTTGATTATGAAATGTTACGCCTGATCTGGTGGGTGCTGATAGGCGTGTTACTGATTGGCTTTACCGTCACCGATGGCTTTGATATGGGGGTGGGCGCTTTGCTTACCCTGATCGGCAAAACCGACAGCGAACGTCGGGTGATGATTAATGCTGTTGCCCCTCACTGGGAAGGTAACCAAGTCTGGTTAGTGACTGCTGGCGGGGCGCTCTTTGCTGCTTGGCCGTTGGTGTATGCGGTTTCCTTTTCTGGTTTTTATATCGCGATGGTGGTCACGCTGGCGGCGCTGTTTTTCCGCCCCATGGGCTTTGACTATCGCTCAAAAATCGATGATCCACGCTGGCGCACCGCGTGGGATTGGGGCCTGGTTGCCGGTGGTTTTATACCGCCTGTGATTTTCGGTGTCGCCTTTGGTAATCTCCTACAAGGGGTGCCGTTCCAGCTTAGCGATCTTTTGATCCCAACCTACACAGGCGGCTTTTTTGCACTGCTTAATCCTTTCGCTCTAGTATGCGGCTTGGTGAGCCTGTTTATGGTGGTGTTGCAAGGCGCAACCTGGCTGCAACTGAAAACCACCGATGCGCTGCATGTACGTGCACGTAATGTGGCTCAGCTCTGTGCACTGCTTACCACAGTCCTCTTTGTGGCGGCAGGCTTCTGGGTGCAAAATATGGATGGCTTTGTGGTGGTGAGTGATGCGGCGAATCAAGCGGCGTCTAACCCACTGGCGAAAGAGGTCGCACTGCAAAGCGGGGCTTGGATGCGTAACTATCAAGCGATGCCAATCCTCTGGTTAGCACCTCTGGTCGGTGCGGTGATGCCTTTATTGGCATTGCTGGCGTCGCGTCTTGAGCGTGGCGGCTGGGCCTTCTTGTTCTCGAGTTTAGCCGTGGCGGGCGTGATTTTGACCGCGGGTATCGCGATGTTCCCGTTTGTGATGCCATCGAGCACTTTCCCCGGCCACAGCTTGACTATGTGGGATGCCACCTCTAGCGAGCTGACGTTGTCAATTATGACGATTGTCGCTGCGGTGTTTGTGCCGATTATCTTGGCTTACACCCTGTGGTGCTACATTAAGATGTTTGGCCGCTTAGACGCGCAATATATTGAAGACAACACCCATTCACTGTACTGATTAAGGAGCTTGCATATGTGGTATTTCACGTGGATTCTTGGTGTGCTGCTGGCATGCGCCTTTGGCATTATCAATGCCTTATGGTTGGAGCACACCGAAGCGATGGATCACGACAATGAGTGAGCGCCAACCTGCGCCCTTAGGCCAGCACTTTTCTGGCCTTTGGCGGCTGCTCTCATTGGCCAGTGCCCTGTGCTGGGGCGGCCAAGTGATGTGGGCGCCAGAAGCCTTTGCTCAGCGCATGGGTGGGGTGACGTTTGCGATGGGCGTGGGGCTGCTCTACGCGACCTGCGTCGGGGTGATCCATGCCGTCGGTTTCACCGCGCAAGGCAAGTGGAGCCGATGGCTCACCTGGCCGCCATTGGGATGGGGCGTCTCCCTTCTTTTGCTCGCCTTGATGTGGCTGGGCTAGTTGAGTCAACCGCTCGGTGAGCAAGTGCAAAGTGACAAATGAATGACAAAAGCACCCGAGTGGTGCTTTTTTAATCACTCTAGCGTGAGTAATTGCGCGTTTTTTGCAGCACATCACTTCTCGACTGCTTGATGGGCGACCAATGCGCCAGCCGCGTGGTCTCGGCATTTCTATACATCCACAACTTAGGTATAGTAATTGCCTATCGAAAACCGATCATGGGTAAAGACATGACAGAATCAACGCCGTTTCGCTGGCCCATCCGTGTGTATTATGAAGACACGGACGCCGGGGGAGTGGTTTACCACGCCAATTACCTCAATTACTTTGAGCGAGCACGCACTGAACTGTTGCGTGAGATCGGTGTCAATCAACAAGCGCTCTTTGCCGAGCATACGGCCTTTGTGGTACGCCATATGGACATTGATTTTCATCGTGGCGCTCGGCTTGATGACGCGCTGGAGGTTGTCACTACAGTGTCAGCCATGGGGCGCGCCAGCATGACGTTTTGTCAAAGCTTGGTGAATTCTGATCAAAAAGCATTGTGTGCGGCGACGGTTAAGATAGCCTGTGTCGACCCAACAACCATGAAACCCAAATCGATTCCAACACAGATTAAATCGGAGATGATGACGTGACCGCTGAACTTTCCATTCTCGACCTGTTTTTGCAAGCAAGTTTGCTTGTCAAGGGAGTGATGCTGATATTACTGGGTATGTCAGTGGTGTCTTGGGCGATGATCATAAAACGCTCCAAGGTCATGACGCAAGCGTTTAGCAAAGCGGAACGCTTTGAAGACAGATTTTGGTCTGGGATCGATCTCTCTCAACTATTCCAAGAAGTGCAAGCACGCAAAGACAACTTGACCGGCAGTGAGAAGATTTTTTACGCCGGCTTTAAAGAATTCGCGCGTTTGCACCGTAGCAACGACAAAGTGCCTGAAGCGGTGATGGAAGGCACCTCGCGGGCGATGCGTGTGTCGCTCTCAAAACAGGTGGAAGAGCTGGAAACCCACTTACCGTTTTTAGCCACCGTGGGTTCGATCAGCCCCTACATCGGCCTATTTGGCACCGTGTGGGGCATTATGCACGCCTTTATCGCTTTGGGCGCGGTAAAGCAGGCCACGCTGGCGATGGTAGCGCCCGGGATTGCTGAAGCCTTGGTGGCAACCGCAATGGGCCTGTTCGCCGCGATCCCCGCCGTGATGGCGTACAACCGTCTGACGGCTAAAGTGGGCAAACTTGAGCACAACTACATGAACTTTATGGAAGAGTTCTCTAGCATTCTTCATCGTCAAGCGTTTGCGGCAACCCAGGAGTGATCCATGGCGTATCAACCTAAGCGGCGCAAGATGACGGCTGAAATCAATGTCGTCCCCTACATTGATGTGATGCTGGTACTGCTGATTATTTTTATGGTGACCGCCCCCTTCGTGACGCAGGGCGTGGATGTGGATCTGCCACAAACGGCACAAGCGAAAACCGCGGCAGAGCTAGCAGAAGAGGAAGACAGCGGCGCCTTTATCATTGTGGAAGTGGATAAAGACGGCCAACTCGGACTCAGTGTCAATAATGGCGATATGACGCGCGGTTTGAGCTTGGAAGAAATTCTGGTGCGCGTTAAAGCTGAGCTGCAGCTGAACCCCAAATCGCCCGTGTTAGTGGGCGGTGATGGCCGGGTGCCTTATTCAGAAATCATCCTGACGCTTGATGCATTAAACCAAGCTGGCGTGTCGTCAGTGGGCTTAATGACCGAGCCGTACGAGTCGTAGGTGAGGGTGATGAACGAGCCAAACGATAAACCAACCCACAAAAAATCAGGCAAAGACTCGCTGATGCCCGCGCTGGCGATATCAGCCGTGTTGCATGTGGTGTTAGTGATTGTGCTGTTGTGGGGCGCAGACTTTAGTTCTGACTCAACGCCAACCCCTAAAGCGGGGCGTGCGATTGAAGCTACCGTGATTGATCCGGCTGTGGTCAATGCACAGGCGAAGAAAATTCGTGAGCAACGAAACCAGGCAAAGCGTGAAGAAGCGGAGCGACTCAAACGGTTAGAGCAGCAAGCGAAACGCCTTGAGCAGCAGCGTGAGCAAGAAGAGCAGCGCCTTCGCGAAGTGAAGCGACAAAAGCTAGAAGCTGAGCGCCAAGCACGGGAAGAGCAAAAGCGGATTGCCGAGCAACAGGCCAAAGCGGAAGCGCAAGCGCGTATTGCCAAGCAAAAAGCCGAGCGGGCCGAGCGCGAACGCCAGCGCAAGTTAGAAGAGAAGCGCAAAGCGGAACTCGCGGCGGAGAAAGCGGAAAAAGCGCGGCAAGAAAAGCTCGCTGCGCGACGTAAAGCCGAGGAAGAAGCGAAAAAAGCCGAAGCTGAGCGACAGCGCAAGCTTGCTGAACGTAAAAAAGCGGAAGAAGAGGCGCGCCAAGCCGAACAAGCACGCAAGGAAGCAGAGCGCAAAGCCCAGGAGGCGAAGCGACGACAACAAGAGCAAGAGGCGGCGCTGAACGATTTGTTCTCAGGCCTTGAGTCAGAAGCCAGCCAGCGGCAAAGCGCGCGCGGGCAATTTATTCAAGACGAAGTGGCGCGGTACGGCGCCATTTTTACACAGATGATCCAGCAACGGCTCATCGTCGATGATGGCTTAAGTGGCCAAGAGTGTGTGGTGAATATGCGCTTGTCGCCCACTGGCCTGCTACTTAATGTGGAAGAAAAGGCGGGCAACACGCGACTGTGCCGCGCGACCAAGACCGCGGTGGCGTCTGTGTCCCAGTTTCCAATGCCGGAAGATGGCGATATTATTGCCAAACTACGTGATATCGAGTTGACCGTTAGACCTAACTAAACGACAGGATACCAAACATGATGGAAGTGAGCCCCTGCGGTGGCACAAAGAGTGTGACAAGCAAGAGTCAGGATCGTTTGCGAACATGGCGTATCGCCGCGATGGTGATGCTTTTTGCCTGTCTGTCGATACTGACGCAACCGGCACACGCTGCGCTTAAATTGGTGATCACCGAAGGGGTGAATACCGCGCGCCCGATTGGCGTGATCCCGTTTCAATGGAAAGGGCAAGGCGAATTGCCGGAAGATATTTCTGGCGTAGTCGGCTCTGATTTACGTCGCAGCGGTAAGTTCAATCCGCTGGCGGTTAGCGAGATGCCGCAAACTCCGTATAGCGATACTGACGTAGATTACAACGCTTGGACCTCGCTGGGGGTAGATGCGGTGGTCACAGGCACCATTACTCCCACATCTGACGGTCGTTATCAAATTGATTATCAGCTGATTGATATCGTTCGAGGCCAGCTCACCGGCGGGGACAGTAAAGGCCTAGGTGCCGATGGCAAGCTAGTGCAAACCGATGATCACTTACTGGTGAATAACCGCGCCACAGTCAAAGAGAGCGATTTACGCCGCTATGCGCACCGGATTTCCAATATTGTTTATGAGCAGCTCACCGGCGAAAAGGGCGCGTTCTTAACGCGTATCGCTTATGTAGTGATTGATAAAGAAAACGACTATCCCTACCAGCTGCGGTTATCGGATTACGACGGCTACAACGAGCGTTTGATCCTGCGCTCCAAGCAGCCTTTGATGTCACCGTCTTGGTCACCGGATGGCCGCAAGCTCGCCTATGTCAGCTTTGAAAATGGCCAGGCAGAGATCTTTATCATGAACATCTACACCGGCCAACGTGAGAAAATTGCGTCATACCCTCGTCACAATGGATCGCCACAGTTTTCCCCTGATGGCAGCAAGTTAGCCTTGGTACTTTCCAAAACCGGTAGCTTGCAGGTGTATACCTTCGATTTGAACAGCAAAAAATTGACGCAAATTACCCACGGCCGCGCCAACAGCACCGAGCCATTTTGGGATCCTGATGGTAACTCGCTCATCTATACCTCTGACCGGGGTGGCAAACCACAGATTTATCGCGTAAATTTAGACGACGGAACTAGCCGACGGATCACGTGGCAAGGCAATCAGAACATGGGTGGGCAACTGACACCGGATGGCCGTCACTTGATTATGGTCAATCAATCATCGTCTGGCTATAACATTGCAAAGCAAGACTTAAACAGCGGGGCGGTGCAAATCCTAACCAAAACCTTGTTGGATGAGTCGCCAAGCATTGCGCCAAATGGCAGCATGGTGATTTACAGCTCGGTATATGGACGTAAGAATGTGTTGTCGCTCGTCTCTGTAGACGGCCGCTTTAAAGCGCGGTTACCGGCAACCAACGGGCGCGTGCGTGCACCAGCCTGGTCACCTTACCTGTAGTTTTTAAATTTTAAACAACGTACGCTAACTTTCTAGAAAAGGAAAATAGAATGCAAATCAATAAAGTACTGAAAGGTCTGGCGGTGGCACTGCCGATGTTTACTCTGGCTGCGTGTAGCTCACACGATAGCTCAACAGGCAGTGGTTCTGGCCAATCAACCAACCAAAATGGCACCACCGTTGTTTCTCCTGTTGACGGCCAAGGCTCAATGACAGAGCAACAAATTCGTAACCAAGAGCTGCGTCAGTCGCAAACCGTTTACTTCAACTTTGACGACTCATCAGTACTACCCCAATACGAAGACATGCTGGATGCTCACGCGACTTACCTGCGTGCTAACCCAGCGATGGAAGTGGTCGTAGAAGGTCACGCTGACGAGCGCGGTACCCCTGAGTACAACATCGCCCTGGGCGAGCGTCGTGCCGAAGCGGTGTCTAAATACCTGCAAGCGCTGGGTGTACCGGCGAGCCAGATCTCTATCGTGAGCTATGGCGAAGAGAAGCCGTTGGTACTTGGCCAAAGCGAAGAAGCTTACGCCAAAAACCGTCGTGCGGTATTGGTATACTAATCCAGCCTTTTGGTAATGGATAAAGGATATGACAATGAACAGTAACTCTGTGCGAACCCTCGCGCTGGCGTTACTGGTGAGTGCGGCAGCCCCCGTGGCTGCCACACCTGCTCCGGTGACAGAAGTAGGGGCGGGCGGCACCGCCGTCGATCGTTTAGAGCGCATGCTCCAAGCACGTAACCAAATGCAGCTCGATATGCAGCGCCAGCTTGACCAAATGGCGCAAGAGCTGAGCAATTTACGCGGTAACGTTGAGCGCAACAGCTATGACATTCAACAAATGGTTGAGCGTCAACGCGACCTCTATCGAGAAATCGATACCCTAAGAACGGCGAAGCAATCAGCACCTGCAGAGCCTGAAAAAAAGGCTGAAGACAAGTCAGCCGCGAACTACACCGCGGATCAAACTGAAAATGCAGCCTATGAAGCCGCCGTTAATCTGATCTTAAAAGAGAAAGATTACCAAGGGGCCACCAAAGCATTTAAAGCGTTTCTTTCACAATACCCAGAGTCGGTTTACACCGCCAATGCTCACTATTGGCTCGGTCAGCTTTATTTCTCCAAACGTAAGTTTGAACAAGCTAGCCAAGAATTCACGGCAGTCAGTGAGTTTAAAGACTCTAATAAACGCCCCGATGCCTTGCTGAAACTGGGCTTGATAGCACAAAAACAAGGTAATGGCGACCAAGCCAATCAATACTTCCAGCAAGTGATTGATACCTACCCAGACTCAACCAGCGCCAAACAAGCCAAAAACGCGATGTAGGTTAAGATAAAGCAAGATCGTTGCCGCCTCTGCGCTCTTGCTCTTTCTGTACTCTGTATTCAGTCATCTGTATTCGGGAATGGGAATACAGAGCGCTTCGCTTACGGAATACGGGAAAAGACGAGACGCTTCGCTTCTAGAAACTAGAAACTAGAAACTAGAAACTAGAAAGAGCGTAGAGCGGGCCCTAGAATGTTTTCTAGCCTCTAGCCTCTAGCCTCTAGCCTCTAGCCTCTAGTCTCTTTCGGTATTCCGTCACCTGGGACCTAGGACCTCCGCTCTAGGACTCTAGCTCTACTCACGTTATACTACCCGGACTGGAAGTTCCGGACTGGAAGTAAGCATGAGTAATCCCATGAGCCAAGTGATTGAAACGTCGCAAAGGGTCTACCCCTTTCCGCCGAAACCTGTGGCATTGAGTGACGAAGAGAAAAAACAACACGTTGCACGCATCAAACAATTGTTAGAAGAAAAAGACGCGGTGCTTGTTGCTCATTATTACACGGATCCAGAGATCCAAGCCCTCGCGGAAGAAACCGGCGGATGTGTCGCCGACTCGTTAGAAATGGCCCGCTTTGGTAACCAACACTCAGCAAGCACCTTGATTGTGGCCGGCGTGCGTTTTATGGGGGAAACCGCCAAAATTCTCACCCCAGAGAAAACCGTGCTAATGCCGACACTTAATGCGGAATGCTCGTTAGATTTAGGCTGCCCAGCGGATGAATTTACCGCATTTTGTGATGCCCATCCGGATCATACTGTGGTGGTATACGCCAACACTTCCGCCGCCGTTAAAGCGCGTGCCGATTGGGTGGTCACCTCAAGCATTGCGCTGGAGATTGTTGAACACCTTGATAGCCAAGATAAGCCAATTATCTGGGCCCCAGATCGCCACCTTGGCGCCTACATCGAAAAAGAAACTGGCGCTGACATGGTCTTATGGCAAGGCGAATGCGTGGTCCATGACGAATTCTCAGCCCAAGCGCTGGAAAAAATGAAACACCTTTATCCTGGTGCCGCGATTCTCGTTCACCCAGAATCGCCAGCCAGTGTGGTAAAAATGGCGGATGCCGTCGGCTCAACCAGCCAGCTGATTAAAGCGGCACAAACGCTGCCGAATGAAAAGCTGATTGTGGCCACCGATAAAGGCATTTTTTATAAGATGCAGCAAATGGTGCCAGACAAAGAATTGGTCGAAGCCCCAACCGCCGGCGCAGGCGCGACCTGTCGAAGCTGCGCCCATTGCCCATGGATGGCGATGAACGGCCTCAAAGCGATTGAAAACGCGCTTGAAAACGGCGGCGAAGAGCATGAGATCCACGTTGACGACAAGGTGCGCGAAAAAGCGTTAATCCCGCTCAACCGCATGCTCAACTTTGCCGCTGAAATGAAGGGGTAAAGAAGTTCATAGGGCCTAGGACCTAGGCACTGCCTTATGCTCTTCCCGTACTCCGTAAGCGAAGCACTCTGTATTCAAAAATCCTGAACATCGCGTAGGTCGGACAAGCGCCTTCTCGATCGCACAAGCTTGGCGTGATTTCCGCCGCGCGCCCGTTGCGCGGCGCCATCGGACATTGGTGGTAAATTTGGCGCCTTTGGATTACTTTACTTGCTTGGCTTCTTCGCGAATACGTGTGATGAGCTCAGACGATTGAGTTTGATGTTTGAGTACGATATCAACGGTGTAGGGAAGCGTCGATTGCTCGAGTTTATCTTGTATTATTGCTACATCATTGAATGTTAATGTGTTGCCCTCAAGCATGATGTCGATATCAGAATTATCTCTAAATGTGCCGGTTGCGCGAGAGCCAAAGATCCAGGCGTGTTGGACGCCAGGGTGGCTAATTACCATATCCTGGATGAGTTGAAATTGATGGGGTTTTAACCCTATCTCTATCAAGAACGTGGCATTATTGTCCACTTTTATTCTCCAAATACCGCATGATCTCGGCAATAACAGGGGCATAATGTTTAACGATCAGTCTTTGCGCTTCGAGGGCATTTTGCTCGTCGTAGGTGTGCGAAAGCAAGTTTCGTTTTACTAGCGCGTCAAGCAAGGTTTCACACTGATCCGACGACAGATGGTTGGCTTCTAACGCTGTGCGAATGACACTGCGCGGCGATGCAACATCAAACTCTTCGTAGCTTAATAAGTCTTTTAAGGTTTTCCACGTGAGCTCAAAAGTAAACTCAAAGGTTTGCACGAGGCCTGCCAGCTCAAGTTCGTTATAGCTTTCTTGCCCGCAAGCGTTTTCAAGCCGACGTTGTGCTTTAATCAGGTTTTGAAGTCGAAGTTGCCAGCGCTCCAGGTGTGTATCCGTCATTTTCACCTCCTTGCAGGGTTAGGGCTTGCGCCATCGTCGCCAATCGAATCATTTGACGGAATACGGAGAACTAAGTGCCTAGGTCCTAGGCACTGATTTCTGCTTTTTCCGTACTCCGTAAGCGAAGCGCTCTGTATTCAAGGCCCTGTATACTATCGTCTAGGACCTAGGCCCCTGTTTTTATGCCCCTTCCTGATCTTCCGCCAACGCCGCGCCGTGGAGGGTTAAACCACACAACATGGTAGGCATGGCGTTAAAGATTTCCTCAAACTGCGCTAGCTCTTCCGCGCCTTGCGCTTCCATGGTAGAAAGTGCGGTTTCTGGGTCGTAAAGCAAGCTAATAGACAGCACCACGCCACCGAGTAGGGCATTACCATCGGTGTTTTCTGGCATCAGCGTTTCCCAATCATCACGAGTCAGGCTCCAGCCTTGTAGTAACCCTTCGGCGAAATCGCGCGTCGCTTGATTGACAATCTCAGCGTTATCCAGCAAACAGCCTTCCGGCCATTGCCAGGTTTTCTCCAACAACTGCTGACGCTGTTCATTCCAAATATCCACAATCAAATTGGCGTACTGCTCAAACTGCTCATGATTCTCAAACGGCGCTTGTTCCTCGCCACCCCACATCACAGGAAGCCACTCGCTAGGACTAATAACATGAGGCGCGGCCGCCATCGCGGTGACCACACCACGGGTTTGCATTTCGTTAAGTAGCTGCTCGCTATCGGCATGCTGGGTGAGAAAGTCTGATAACGTCATAACACTCTTATTTGTATTTTGAACAATGCCATGAGTTTAACAGCTTTCAGGTGTGGTTGCTTCCATCGCTCGTACACTGTTGCTCAACACGTTGGCGACTGAATCGGGGGGAGTTAGCTCAGTTTTTCCAGACATCGCGATGCTTTTGGTGATGGAATAGCCATTTAAACCCAAAGCCATCACCAACAACTTGACCGCAAAGCAGCAACTCTCTATAGTACGCCCCGTTAACGCGACAGCGGGGTTATAAGCCACCCAGTGTAAATGTCGTTTAACACACAATATGGTGAGGTGTCCGAGTGGCTGAAGGAGCACGCCTGGAAAGCGTGTATACGGCAACGTATCGAGGGTTCGAATCCCTCTCTCACCGCCATCATTAAAAAAACCGCCCTCGTGGCGGTTTTTTGCTATTTACAGCCGCTAGTCGTTCCTCAGTCCTCGTGATACCCTTTTCTTAGGTTTGATCCAAGAGAATAAAACAATGAAAATTGCAGTTGCTGGAACAGGTTACGTCGGCCTTTCGAACGCCATGCTACTGGCGCAACACAATGAAGTGGTCGCACTCGACATTGTGGAAGAAAAGGTTAACCTGCTTAACAATCAACAATCCCCGATTGTCGATGCCGAAATTGAGCAATTCCTCGCCGAAAAACCACTGAACTTTACCGCCACCCTCGATAAAGAGCTGGCCTACCAAGGCGCGGACTTTGTGGTGATTGCCACCCCCACCGACTACGATCCCGAAACCAACTACTTTAATACCAGCTCGGTCGAATCGGTGATTAAAGATGTGATGGCGATTAACCCCGATGCGGTGATGGTGATCAAATCAACGGTACCAGTGGGCTATACCGAGCATATTAAGCAACAAATGGGTTGCGAAAACATCCTCTTCTCACCCGAGTTTTTGCGCGAAGGCAAAGCGCTTTACGACAACTTATATCCATCACGAATAATTGTCGGTGAGCAATCCGAGCGCGCGCGCCAGTTCGCTACCTTGTTGCAACAAAGCGCGGTCAAATCGGGGATTTCCGTGTTGTTTACCCACTCCACCGAAGCCGAAGCGGTGAAACTTTTCTCCAACACCTACTTGGCGATGCGGGTCGCGTATTTTAACGAGCTGGACAGCTACGCCGAATCCCACGGTTTAGACGCGCGCCAGATCATTGAAGGGGTAGGGTTAGACCCTCGCATTGGCGATCACTACAATAACCCCTCCTTTGGTTACGGCGGTTACTGCCTGCCAAAAGACACCCGTCAACTATTGGCCAATTACCAAGACGTGCCCAATAACATCATTCAAGCTATCGTTGACGCCAACACCACCCGCAAAGACTTTATTGCCAAGGCCATTATCAAGCGCGAGCCCAAAGTGGTAGGTATATATCGTCTGGTGATGAAATCCGGCTCAGATAACTTCCGTGCCTCGGCCATCCAAGGGATCATGAAACGCATTAAAGCCAAAGGCATTGAAGTGGTGGTATACGAACCGGTGCTTGAAGAAGACACCTTCTTTAACTCAGACGTCATCAAAGACCTGGATACCTTCAAACAACGCGCTGATGTGATCGTTGCCAACCGCATGGTGGATGAAATCCGTGATGTAGAAAGCAAAGTCTACACCCGCGA
Organism: Salinivibrio sp. HTSP; assembly: GCF_003390965.1. Taxonomy (NCBI): domain Bacteria; kingdom Pseudomonadati; phylum Pseudomonadota; class Gammaproteobacteria; order Vibrionales; family Vibrionaceae; genus Salinivibrio; species Salinivibrio sp. HTSP. The sequence goes on along the minus strand of NZ_PXUD01000079.1, from coordinate 37,255 downwards.
TTTGTTTGGGGCGGATTGAGGAAAAATTTCGACGTCTGGTGACAAACTCTTTTGCAGATACTTGTTAGCAAGTAGACTCGTTCCTCGTTAAAATACGGCGGCTATGCACAACGCGTAGTGAGTCTTAAAGGTTGGCTATGCGCACAGGGGGAGCGACACCTCATGGCGGTAGCGTGGGTAAGCGCTGAACAAAAAGTGTTCGCTGCAAAGAGTGGCTTCACATAGGGTTAAGGAAACACCATGTCTGTATCACCAGAAAAAATGACGCATTTAAAGCAGCTTGAAGCTGAGGCTATTCATATCATGCGTGAAGTGGCGGCGGAGTTTGATAACCCTGTGATGCTGTATTCCGTGGGCAAGGACTCTTCCGTGATGCTGCACTTAGCTAAAAAAGCCTTTGCGCCGGGTATACCACCGTTTCCGTTGATGCATGTTGATACCACTTGGAAATTCCAAGAGATGTATCAGTTTCGCGATAAAATGGCTGAGCAAGCGGGCATGAAGTTGATTGTGCACCAAAACCCAGAAGGACTGGCGATGAATATCAGCCCGTTCACACATGGCAGTTCAGTGCACACCGATATCATGAAAACCCAAGGGTTAAAGCAGGCGTTAGATAAATACGGTTTTGATGCGGCGTTTGGTGGCGCTCGCCGTGATGAGGAAAAGTCACGCGCCAAAGAGCGTGTGTATTCGTTCCGCGATGAGCATCACCGCTGGGATCCCAAAAATCAGCGCCCCGAGCTTTGGCATATTTATAACGGCAAAGTGAAAAAGGGCGAGAGCATCCGAGTCTTCCCGCTGTCAAACTGGACGGAACTTGATATCTGGCAATATATCTACCTAGAAAACATCGAGATTCCTGGTTTGTATTTGTCCAAGCCGCGCCCTGTCGTAGAGCGCGACGGTACCTTGATTATGGTCGATGATGAGCGGATGCCACTTGAAGAGGGCGAAGTACCAGAGCACAAAATGGTACGCTTTAGAACGCTAGGTTGCTATCCATTGACCGGTGCCGTGGAATCAGAAGCGACCACCTTGACCGAAGTGATTCAAGAAATGTTGCTTACCACTACCTCTGAGCGCCAAGGGCGGACGATTGACCATGATAGCGCCGGCTCGATGGAGAAAAAGAAACGCGAAGGCTACTTCTAAAAGGCCCGGTTGATGATATTAACAGCCACTGTATTGGTGGGACTGATTGCGGCGCTGGTGGCTACCAAGCAACGTGCAAGCCATATTTTTATCGCCGCAACTACCCTGTTGTTAGTCGGGGGGGAGCTCAATACCCAGACAGTATTGAGCCATGTCACCAACTCGGGCATTGTCACCCTGGTTTTATTGTTACTAGCGGCAATCGTATTAGAACGCACCGCGTTGCTAAGTTTTTTGGCAAAACATATTGCTCATAGCAAGTATTTGCCGAACTTACTAAAAATGGGCGCGTTAAGCGCGATTGCCTCGTCCATGCTTAATAATACAGCCGTAGTGGCCACCATGATGCGGGCGGTGATGAAGTCGCAACTACATGCTCCGCAGCGTTTATTGATCCCGTTGTCGTATTTTTCCATTTTAGGCGGCACCTTAACCTTGATAGGCACCAGTACTAATCTAGTGGTCAGTGGCTTAGTCTCGGCGCAAGGTGGTCCGAGTATCGCGGTGTTTGACTTTCTACCCATTGGCGCGGCACTCGTTGTGGGCTGTGGTGCGGTCGTGGTCGTAGTGAGTCGGTGGTTGCCACAACACACCACCGCCGAGTCACTCGAGAGCCAATATTTTATTGAGGCCGCTGTGGCGCCCAGCAGCCCGCTGATTGGTAAAACCGTCATCAAAAACGGCTTGCGTGCACTTGATGGCTTGTTTCTCGCCGAAATCGTGCGGGGGGATACCCTCATCTCACCGGTTAAACCCGACGATGTTATCCAAAGCCGAGACAAATTACTTTTTTGTGGTGATGTACGGCGAGTGCATCAAATTACTGCGTTCCCAGGGCTAACCACCTTTAACAAAGGCGATTTACCCGCCACTAACTTGCGTGAAGTTTTGGTAAGCCCAGAGTCGATCTTAATCGGCAAAACACTCAAGCAAGTGGGCTTTCGTGCCCGGTTTGATGCGGCAGTGATTGGCTTATCACGAGAAGGGAAAACTGTCAGCGGCAAGTTGGGGAATAACCCGATCCAAAGTGGCGACAAACTAATGCTGGCAGTAGGGCCAGACTTTGAGCGGCGACAGAATATCAGCCGCAACTTCTTTTTGTTGTCAGATCACAAAACCTTTCAGCCGCTTTCTGTGGTGCAAAACACAGCCGCCATCGGTGGCTTTCTTGTGGCGATTGCGGCAGGTGCGTTGGGCATAATGAGCTTAATAGAAAGCTTGACGTTATACCTGGTGCTGATGGTAGGGAGCAAGGTTGCCGATAGCAGTCAGTTACGTCGACGCTTTCCGTTTGAGCTATTAACGATTCTAGTCTGTGCCTTATCGTTGGCTTCTGCGGTGCAAAGTAGTGGTTTAGCCACGTCGGTCACCCAGGTCTTTTTAGCTCAGATAAATGGGCTACCCACAGTATCCGTGCTATTTGGCTTAATACTGTTAACGGTGCTGCTCACCGAGACCATGACCAACACCGCCGCGGCGGCCTTGATGGTGCCCATTGCACTCAGCATTGCCGATGGGTTGCAACTGAATGCCATGCCTTGGGTGATGGCGGTTGCGTATGGCGCGAGTGCGTGTTTTATCAGCCCCTTTGGCTATCAAACCAACTTAATGGTAATGAGCGCGGGAGAGTATCGACCCGCCGACTTTATCCGAGTGGGCTGGCCGGTCACGTTAATGTATATCGCGATCGTAACTGCATTAATTCCGATTGTATTTCCTTTTCATTCTGTGTGAGTGCTATGACAACAACGTCGACGCCAGCTACCAATATAACCTGGCATAACAGCAGTGTGACCGCACAAGCGCGGGCCAAACAAAAACAACAAACCCCTTTGGTGCTGTGGTTTACCGGGCTCAGTGGCTCAGGGAAATCCACTATCGCCAATGCCGTTGAGCATCAATTATTGACCGCTGGTGCACACAGCTATGTGCTGGATGGCGACAACATTCGCCATGGCCTCAACCAGGACTTAGGTTTTAGTGCAGCAGATCGAGAAGAAAACATCCGTCGCATAGGCGAAGTGGCTAACTTATTTATAGATGCCGGGATGATTGTGCTCACCGCCTTTATCTCGCCGTTTCGGGCCGATAGGGAAAAAGTGCGTGCCCGTATTGGCGATGCAGCTTTTATTGAAGTATTTGTCGATACGCCGCTTGCCGTGTGTGAGGCCCGCGATCCGAAAGGCTTATATAAAAAAGCGCGTGCAGGAGACATACCTAACTTTACCGGTATTGATTCGGCATATGAGCCACCCGCCGCGCCTGAGATACATTTGCATACCGACCAAGCCGATATTGAAACCTGTGCCAAGCAGGTGGTGAGCTATCTCAACACTCACGGGTTTATTCGAGCATCTCAAGGAGCCAACTAAGTCATGCATTACGATGTGTTTAATGGTGATGCCGACGGCATTCTCGCGTTGTTGCAGTTGCGAAAAGCGTCGCAATTACAAAAAGCGGCGCCGCAGGCAAGTACGCTCGTCACGGGGGTTAAACGCGATATTCAACTGCTTGACCAAGTCGCGCAGCAAACTGATGTCTCGAGTGTGACTGTGCTTGATATCTCGATGGATAAGAACAAAACTGCCCTTGAAGCTCTACTTAAGCGTGATATCCCCGTTTTCTATTGCGATCACCATCGTACCGGAGAAGTGCCGGACGCCGATAACTTCACCGCCTTAATCAATACCGATGCCAACACCTGTACCAGTTTGCTGATTAACCAGCACCTCGGCGAGCGCTATGTGGCTTGGGCAATCGCAGCGGCGTATGGCGATAACATGGTTGCCGCGGCCAATGCCCTCTGTGATAAACACGGTATCGCGGCCGACCAACAAGCGTTTTTAAACGAGCTGGGCGTGTTGATTAATTACAACGGGTATGGCTCGAGCGTAGACGATTTGCTCTTTGCGCCAGCGGACTTGTATCACGCATTAATGGCCTATGACTCACCGTTTGCGTTACAAGCCGACCGCACGTCACCGTATTATCAACTGCAAGGTGGGTATGCCGATGATATGGCCAAGGCGCAGGCATTAGCACCCGAGCACACATCGACAGAAAGCACCATTTACTGTTTACCGAATGCGGCGTGGGCGAGACGCATTAGTGGTGTGCTTGGTAATCAGTTAGCCAATCAAGCGCCCGATAAAGCGCACGCGGTATTAACACTTAACTCGAACGAGCAAGATTACACCGTCAGCGTGCGCGCGCCACTTAACCAGCGCTATGGCGCCGATGAGATCTGTGGGCAATTCCCGACTGGCGGTGGCCGCAAAGCCGCGGCCGGGATTAATCAGTTACCTAAAGCCGATCTCACCGCCTTCGTCGACACGCTGAATCAGTATTACAGGAAGCAATAACCCATGTCACACTCTTCAGATTTAATCGCCAAAGATATTGAAGCCTATTTGCAGGTGCATGAAAACAAGGATTTACTCCGTTTTTTAACCTGTGGCAGCGTCGATGATGGTAAATCTACTCTGATTGGTCGTTTGCTGTATGACAGCAAGCTGATTTATGAAGATCAGATGGCGGCGATTGAAAAAGACTCGCAAAAGTTCAACACCACCGATGAAGCGTTTGACTTGGCCTTGCTGGTTGATGGCCTGCAATCCGAGCGCGAGCAGGGCATTACTATTGATGTCGCCTATCGCTACTTTTCAACCGACAAGCGCAAGTTCATCATTGCTGATACGCCAGGGCATGAGCAATATACCCGCAATATGGTCACAGGCGCGTCGACGTGTGAACTGGCCATTGTGATGGTGGACGCCCGTCATGGCATTCAAACCCAGACTCGTCGGCACAGTTATATTTGTAGCCTACTTGGCATCAAGCACATCATTGTCGCGGTCAACAAAATGGACTTGGTGGATTACGACCAAACAGTATACAAACAAATCAAATCCGATTACCGCGATATGGCCAAGCACTTTGCCATTGATGACATTCGCTTTGTGCCTATTTCCGCGCTGAAAGGCGATAACGTGGTAACCCCTAGTGAGCAAATGGACTGGTACCCCGGCGCTACTTTGATGAAGCTGCTGGAGACGGTTAAAGTCGCGCAAGACAAAGATACCGAGCACATGCGCTTTCCGGTGCAATACGTTAACCGGCCTAACCTTAACTTCCGTGGCTACTGTGGCACATTAACCTCGGGTACCGTGCGCGTTGGCGACAATGTCACCGTGCTGCCATCCGGCAAACGATCGGTGGTTGCTTCTATCTATACCTACGACGGTGAGTTAGACTGCGCTTACCCCGACAACGCCATTACCTTAACGCTTGAAGATGAGATTGATATCTCACGCGGTGATATGTTGGTACATACCGGACACGAGCCAAGTATCACCAATCAATTTAGTGCTCATGTAGTGTGGATGGATGAAGCGCCTCTGCGTACCCATAAAGATCTATGGGTGAAATTTGCTACTCACATGGCCACAGGCAAGATCACCGACATTCAGCACAAGATTGATGTGAATACGCTCGAAACCCAAGCACCAAAGAGCGAAAGCCTCGCGTTAAACGAAATCTGCGTTGCGGACTTTACACTCACTGAGAGCACGCCGCTAGACAGCTATCAGTTCTTACCCAAAACCGGTGCCTTTGTATTAATTGATCGGTATAGCAACCTTACCGTCGGCGCTGGCATGGTCAAAAGTGTGAATAAAAATGGCGATCAGAGCACTCGCACTTACACGGAGGCGGAAAAAGCGCTTAATGCCTATATTCGCGAGCACTATCCTGAGTGGGGGTGCCGAGAAATTTAAACAAAATGTTATTCTAAGTATTGCTTTTTAGCATCGCGTAGCTCGTTTTATGCGGTTATGTCAAGTTAAGCAGAGTAAAATGACGTAAGATAAAACGCATTAGGAATATGCTCAAGGCCGAGACTAAACAGAATCGGCTAGATAGGGAAGCCTACAAAGTTATATGTCTTTTTATCTATCCCTATTTTCTATACTCACAGCCCAGCAAGGTTAAAAATGAGACTCATTATCTCTACAGTTTCACACAATCATAGTGATATGATTGTAAACATGGATTCACTTCGACAGGCAGCAGATGTAGCAGATGTCCATGTTATTTGTCGTGATAACGCACCACAAGAAGAACTGAAAGGTTATTGTCAACAGAATGGCGTAACTTACATTGCAAATACAAGCAAAAAAGGATTTTCTGCTAACAATAACTTAAACTTTCTTCATTACTTGAGTACGCTAGAACCTCAGTCAGATGACTATTTTTTGTTGCTCAATCCTGACGTTCAAATCACACCACAGGCCCTAGAAAATCTACGCCAGTTTATTGGTTTAAGTGGTAAAGAGATCGTGGCGGGTAACTTATACCTAGATGTAGACGAGCATGTTGAGGACGACAACATCCGTCGTTTCCCTAAACTTTGGTCGTTCATTTCTGCTTACGCAATGAATAATCGCTCTACCGTTATCCGCAAAGCTGACATACGTGATGTGCAATCGCCGCTTTGGGCGAGTGGCGCATTAATAGCGGTGAAAGCAAGTGTTTATCAGCAACTTGGTGGGCTAGACGAAAAATACTACATGTACTGCGAGGATATCGACTTTTGTTATCGGGCGCACAAAGCAGGATATCAAGTGGCGTTTTCCGAGGAAACTAAGGCGGTCCATTGGCGACAACGGGCAAGTCGGAAGCTATTAAGTCGTTACTTCGTATGGCATCTATCAAGTGCCCTGAGGTTTTGTTTTGCACGCAAAAAAGTGCGATCAAAGCGCTCTAAAATCTATCAAGTCGATAATCTTAAAAGTATCTAATCCAGACAGTCTACACTTTAAAGCAGCACATTTACCTCGTTTAAGATAAGTAACGAATAGAACAGTGAATGGAAGAAAAGTGAACAAAAAACCACTTTCAGCGCCTGGTTGGCCTATCGATATTGTATTAGCTTCCTACAATGGACAAGAATATATCGAGGCACAAATCCAATCAATCCAACGTAACCATGGCTACAGTCACTTGGTTAACAGGATCATTGTGATGGATGATGGTTCAACCGATAACACGATCACTATCATCCAGAAACTTGCCGTCAATGATGATAAAATCGAGTTACATCAATCGAATGAGGGAAGCCTTGGCCCAAGCCAAAACTTTGCCCGGGGATTAGCCTTAACGTCGGCCCCATTTGTGATGCTGAGTGACCAAGACGACATCTGGTTTCCTGATAAAATCGTAACCAGTTATCAGTACATCAAAACACTGAATTCAGCGCAGCCTCTTCTTGTGTATTCAGATCTTTGTATTGTTGATTCTAAGCTGAACGTGATCAATAACTCGTATTTCGCCTACAAAAAAATCCCCATCAATTGGGGAAACACATTTAATCAGCTGTTACAACAAAATACAGTGTCTGGGTGTACCGCGATTTTTAACCGCCCTTTACTCGACAAAGCCTTACCGATTCCAGAATCGGCATACATGCATGACTGGTGGTTGGCACTAGTCGCCAAACAATTCGGTAGCCTAAAACTGATTGAGCGCCCTTTAATCCAATACCGTCAACACAAAAATAATAGCATCGGTGCCAAACCTCATCGTCTATTACAGATACGTCAACACTATCAAGACTTTTGTATCAGCGTGGACAAAGTCGTGATACAAGCAAATGCGTTTAAAGCCTATTTCAGTCATCAGCTTGATCCCAATGCCCTCAACCAGCTGACACTACTTAGCGACCTAAAGCACCTGTCGCGTAAACAGCGATTGAAAGCATGGATCAGTAAAAGATTGAACCGCAGTCACGTTAAAGCTCGCATTGTGCTGCTTACCTACTTGCTATTCACTTGTAAGTAAGTCACATTTTGCGTTATGCGATCAAAAAACCAAGCGATTGAGAACATCATGGATAAACGACTATACCTTTCTTTACTCTTACCGTTAGCCCTCGCAGGATGTGGGGGAGGCGATGACGGTGGTGGCTCTAAACCGACCCCTAAATATACCATCGATTTTGCTAGCTTCTACGTCACCGAGACCGAGAAAGACAGCACCCGCTGTGACATCTATGACGAAAAAATTTATTATGAAAACGTTGATCCCAGCGATCCAAACTACGACCCCGACGCTGAACCTGAAGTTGATTATCGCGAGTGGGTACATGCTAATAAAGTTAAGAACACACGGCTAAGAGTTGCGGTGCATAGTGCTCAGGGCCAACTGCTAGAAACATACTCTGCTGGATCGTCGTCGTGGTCTAATTCAGGCACATTACAGATCAACAAAAGTAAAATACCTAGTGATGGTTATCTCACTATTTACGAAAGTGTAATCAGGCCGGGCGGCATCAAGTTTCTTGACAGCGTCTCTTACCACAAATCTTTACTGTCAAATAACATGCGCTTCAGTGACTTTCAGCCACAGCGAGGAGAGGGGAGTTGTATAACGACCGGCCAGGATTTTCCTAACCTCAGGGACATAAAACAAACACTTGAAGACGGAGGAGACTCAAGTGGTCAGGTGTTTGGTATCAACTCTAGTTATGACACTTTTTGGGCAACGTCTCCCATTAATGTTGAGGCAAAGTTAGACAATAAACAGAGTTTAGCCGTACGCTACGAGCGTCTAGAGTCAGACACGCCCGAGAACGTGGACGACTCTATCCAAAAAGATAAATATCGACAAATTAATGCCTATCGCTTATTGGATCTTAGAGATATCACCAGCAAGCCGTTAGAAATGAACGAAATTGGTGATGATTATCGCGATGGTACCAATTATTGGTATGCTCCCTTGGCTGGCAACGGAAGGTTAGACAATGTTTCTCTCTCTATCGAGAGTGGAGGAGAGCCGCTATTTTGGCAGGCGTTGCCGAATGATCGTGATGGTTACTATGGTTATGCGCACAAAATAGGTGGAACAAATTACTATATCAGTGGTAGTGGTGTCGTCGATGGGTGGGGAATAGAGTTCACCGACAAGCCCAAAGATGTGAGTACAGGTATCGATTACTCAACATGGTTACAAGATCTTGATATTCCGTACCGGACTGATACCGAAATTGTCTCATGTGGTAGCAGTGAAACAGGTGCGTGCCTGAGAAGCTATGCCAGTGGTGGAGAGGGAAGTTGGGACATTCAGCGAAGCTTTTTGCTACTCGAAGATGGCTTTGGAGGACAAATACGGCAAGTTATATACTCGAAGCCTCAATCTACGCTGCCGTTGTTGACATTTACCGGTTTCGATCTGTTTGTTAACGATAACCTGCAAAAGTCGAAAGTGTCATTGTTCAGCTCGAGTGATCGTGACGCATCAGAGTTTTTCTTCTCTGGCAAGATCGACGTGCGAGGTATCGCGACGGCTGATCCTCAAGCAAGTCTAGATCCAAATAACGATGGTATGGCGTTGTTGCATACTGAGTTTGAGCGTGCGGAGGCTCTTTCAGAACTACGGGTACAGCCACTCAAAGTGCTTAGTGCAACAGACTAGATGCGTATGGTGAACGATTGTCAGGCCTTGACTGCGAGTAAAAGCCCGATAGATGACTGACTAAATAACAATCCAATATCAATGATACCGTCGCCCCTCCCCGTGAACTAAGCGGGGAGGGGCGCTTTGTTGTTCCAAGGTGTCTTTATTTCAATAAAATGACTCGGTATTATTGGACGCCACTAAATGCAGAGATGATATTGTCAAATGATGGAGTCGCGGAAGCCAAGCCGCTAGCCACGCATTGTGACTCTACTGAAGTATGACTAAACGCAAGGAATTACTGTGAAAATACTGATTACAGGTGGGGCGGGCTTTATAGGCTCGGCATTGATCCGCTACCTTATTGCGGAGACGAACCATGAGGTCATTAACCTTGATAAGCTTACTTACGCAGGTAACCTCGCGTCAGTTGAAGAAGCTGCGTCTTCTCCACGTTACTGTTTTGAAAAAGCGGATATATGCAATCGTCCTGAGTTAGAACGTGTGTTTCAGACGCATCAACCGGATGCAGTCATGCACCTCGCAGCAGAGAGCCATGTTGATCGCTCAATCGACGGACCTTCCGCCTTTATTGAAACCAACATTATCGGTACGTACACACTCCTTGACGTGGTAAAAAGCTATTGGCAAGCACTTCCATTAGAGCGTAAAGAAGGGTTTAAGTTTCACCATATCTCGACGGACGAAGTGTATGGCGACCTCCCACACCCCAGCGAGCATCGTCAGGGTAAACTGCCCATGTTCACCGAAAAAACAGCCTACAAACCGAGTAGCCCTTACTCTGCGTCTAAGGCATCCAGCGATCACCTCGTTACCGCGTGGGCGAGAACCTACGGCTTGCCGACCCTGATTACCAACTGCTCCAACAACTACGGGCCGTATCATTTCCCAGAAAAACTGATCCCACTGGTGATACTCAACGCCATAAACGGTAAGCCGATCCCTGTTTACGGCCTCGGCGATCAAATTCGCGACTGGCTCTACGTCAAAGATCACGCCAGAGCTCTGCTTACTATCGTTGAAAGTGGTGAACCCGGAGAAACCTACAACATTGGCGGCCATAACGAAAAAACCAACCTCGACGTGGTTGAAACCATTTGCGACTTGCTTGATACCCTGCGTCCCCAAAGCACGCCGTACCGTGAGCAAATTACTTTTGTTAAAGACCGGCCAGGCCATGATCGCCGCTACGCGATCGATGCTAGCAAAATAGAAAAAGAGCTTGGTTGGCGCCCGCAAGAAACCTTCCAATCTGGCATTGAAAAAACAGTGCGCTGGTATCTTAACAACCAAGAGTGGGTCGAGGCGATTCAATCGGGTGAATATCGCCAATGGGTCGAGAAGCAGTACGGGGAGCAGTAAACTATGCGGATATTGCTTTTTGGTACCGATGGACAAGTAGGCTGGGAGCTACAGCGTTCACTTAGTTACTTAGGTGACCTATTTTGCGTGGGGCGTGACCACCCCGAATATGAAGGGGATTTTCTAGATCCGAATGGCCTCGTTCGTACCGTCGAAGCGATTAAGCCCGATGTGATCGTCAACGCGGCGGCTTATACGGCGGTTGATAAAGCCGAAACTGATCAAGAAACCGCGTTTCAAATTAACACCCATAGCGTGCTGGCATTAGCAAAAGCGGCCGAGCGACACCAGGCATGGCTCATTCACTACTCCACCGACTACGTTTATGACGGTGCCGGAGACACTGCGCGTGACGAAACCACGCCCACATCGCCGATCAATGTTTATGGTGAGACTAAGCAAATGTCAGAGCAGGTGATCCAACGTTATTGCTCGCGATATTTTATTTTTCGTACCAGCTGGGTGTATGCCAACCGGGGCAACAACTTTGCTAAAACTATGCTAACGTTAGCCAAATCGCGGCGTGAACTGAGCATCGTTGACGATCAAATTGGCGCGCCAACTAGTGCAGAACTGCTCGCCGATTGTACCGCCCATGCCATCAGAAAAGCATACAGCTTATCTCAAACTGGTAGTGAAGAAAGCATAGTAGGCATTTACCACTTGGTAGCCAAAGCGTATACCAGTTGGTATCACTACGCGAATTTCGTCTTTGACATCGCGCGGAAACAAGGTATTGATCTGACGGTTGAAGCCATCGAGCCCGTCCCTAGCTCTCATTACCCGACAGCTGCCGCTCGCCCTCATAATTCTCGACTGGACGTGTCGAAATTTGAACAAAGTTTTGGTTTAACCTTGCCCACATGGCAGTGCGGGGTTGAGCGAATGATAAAAGAACTTATTGAAGTTTAATATGAAAGCACAAAAAAAACGCCGTGGGATTATACTCGCGGGTGGATCAGGCACTCGCCTTTATCCAGTGACGCTCGCTGTGAGCAAGCAACTGCTGCCCATTTACGACAAGCCGATGATTTACTATCCGCTAAGCACCCTAATGCTCGCGGGCATTGATGAAATCTTAGTGATCAGCACCCCGCAAGACACGCCCAGATTCGAGCAATTGCTCGGCGACGGCAGCCAATGGGGCATAAAACTTGAATACGCAGTACAAGCATCGCCTGACGGGCTAGCGCAAGCGCTGATTATTGCAGAAGATTTTCTTGATGGCGCCCCCAGTGCGCTGATCTTAGGCGATAACATATTTTACGGCCATTCGTTGCAAACATTGTTAAGCACTGCGAATCAAAAAACAGAGGGCGCCACGGTTTTTGCTTACCACGTGCATGATCCAGAGCGCTATGGCGTCGTCGCTTTTGATGAAACCGGGACTGCCCGCTCACTGGAAGAAAAACCAACAACACCACAAAGCAACTATGCGGTAACAGGTTTGTACTTCTATGACGAAAAAGCAGTCGAACGAGCCAAGCAACTTACCCCGTCACATCGCGGCGAGCTAGAAATTACCGACTTAAACCGTGTTTATCTTGAATGTGATGAACTATCCGTTGCAAGAATGGGCCGTGGCTATGCGTGGTTAGATACCGGTACTCATGAAAGCTTAATCGAGGCGACAAACTTTATCCAAACCATCGAACACCGTCAGGGGTTGAAAGTGGCTTGCCCAGAAGAAATTGCTTATCGCAAAGGCTTCATTGATGCAAAGCAGCTTGAGCGTTGTGCTAAACCACTTGCAAAAAACGGTTATGGTCAATATTTGCTCAATCTGCTTAAAGGCGAATAAAACACATTATAAAGAATGCCCTTACTGTCGTTAAGATAAAGCCTCGGTGAGGGTATATGGAGTAAGCATGAACGCAACACCAACAAAAATTGCCGATGTCTTCCTAATCGAACCAAAAGTGTTTGGCGACGATAGAGGTTTCTTTTTCGAGAGCTTTAATCATAAGCAGTTTGAGCAAGCAATCGGCCAAACCGTCACCTTTGTACAAGACAATCACTCTCGTTCCATTAAAAATGTGGTACGTGGATTACACTTTCAAACCGCTCATGCACAAGGGAAACTGGTGCGTTGTGCACTCGGTAAAGTGCTTGATGTTGCCGTTGACATACGTCCTGATTCTCCCACGTTTGGCGAGGTCGTAACGGCTGAACTCAGTGCTGAAAACAAGCGTCAACTATGGGTACCTGCAGGTTTAGCCCATGGATTTAGTGTTTTGTCCGATGTGGCTGAACTGCTCTACAAAACAACAGACTATTACGCACCCAAGCATGAAGCTTGTATTCAGTGGAATGATCCAGATCTTAATATCGACTGGCAACTAGAAGGTCAAGCTATTCTATCAGCCAAAGATAAAATGGGAATGAAATTTAAAGATATTAAATGATGTTTTCTTCTTTCAAAAAAAATAGTCTATTGCTCAACACGTTAGTGCGTCGAGAGCTTGCAATGAAGTATAAAGGGACATTATTTGGTTTTCTTTGGACAATCATAACGCCAATCTTTATGTTGCTCGTATACTCAACAGTTTTTGTTGTCGTATTCAAAGCAAAATGGCACTTAGAGAATGCAGAGCAGGCCGATTATGCGCTTATGTTATTTGTTGGTTTACTGTGCCACATATTTATATCAGAAGTGATGACGACCTCCAGTAGTGTAATTTTAAACAATATTAACCTGGTTAAAAAAGTCGTTTTTCCCGTTGAGATTCTTCCTATAAACACAGTACTAACTGCTTTTGTTGGCTTTATCACGGGGATTACTCTTTGCATTGCTTATGCAGTGTTAAAAGGATACTCATCAAACTATGATTTTTATATATGGTTACCTTATGTTTTTGCAGTCTATATTATCACTGTAAGTGCGATTAGCTATATATTCTCATTGTTAGGTGTATTTGTAAGAGATGTTGCTCAAGTCGTGCCAGTATTAAGCACTGTTCTTTTATTTACTAGTACCGTATTTTTCTCGATTGAATCTGCGCCTGACAAAATCAAACCATTATTATATATAAACCCAATAAGTGCGATTGCCGATGCATTAAGAAATATAATTTATGGGATCCCTCCAGATATTGGTAAACTTAATGTGCAACTTGCAATCTATGCAGGGATACTCGTTTTAGCAGTAATAATATTTCAACGAATAAAAACAAGCTTTGCTGATGTTTTGTAGGAATAATAATGACTAAATTAATAGGCGAGATATTATTAGAAAAACAAGTCTTAAATCACTCCGATGTTGAGGAAGTGGTTAAAATACAAGATGGCTACGGTCACATAAATCGCCCCTATTTTGGCGAAATTTGTGTTTCTAACGGTATTTGTGCGGAAAGCGATGTGTTAGAAGCATTAAGTGAACAGCTGAATCTTTATTTGTATGAGACATTTCAAGAGACGCTTCTAAAAGGGTCGCAGCCCACGCCAGAAATCGCGTTACGATACTTCCCAGAAGATTGGTGGAAAAAAAATAGTGCGTTCCCCTTACTCATCGATAGTGAATGCAAAAAAATATACATGGCGTTAACTGACGTATGGAATGAGTATATCTATCAGTTATTTGAGCAAAAATATGGCCTTGAAGTGATACCTATTCTCACATCGAATTATCAGTATAGACAATTGGTTTCGATGTTTGAAGAAAGTGACTCAGAGCTATCAGGCTCAATTATTGAGGGAGACAGTAGCGCTGCGCCAGTCGTTAAGCTCGTCAATGAATGTATTCAACGCGCTATTATTGATCAAGCATCGGATATCCACTTAGAGATAAATAAAGGGAAATTCTTTATCCGATATCGAATTGATGGTGTTTTACATACTGTCGATCAGCCTGATCTTTCTTTGCACTCGGCGATTATTTCACGAGTAAAATTGATGGCGGGCCTTGATATTTCGGAAAAACGCTTGCCTCAAGATGGGCGAATAAAAGCGAGGTTATCAGGGAACCAGGTAGATATTCGAGTTGCGACGACACCAACTGTATTCGGCGAAAATGCTGTTTTACGTCTGCTTGTCAATGATAATACGGCCAAAAAGACAGGTTCTCAGAAGACACTAGACATGTTTCCCGATCAGCTAGCGCTTATCAATAAAATTACAACCAACAAAAACGGTATTTTTCTCGTAACAGGTCCTACAGGTAGTGGTAAAACCACATCATTATACACATTGCTCGGTGGTCTAAATGACGAGCAAACCAAAATTATTACCGTTGAAGATCCGGTCGAATATCAAATGGCTGGACTTACTCAAATTCAGGTTAACAGTGATATAGGTTTAGATTTTGCAACCGTTCTGCGTTCAGCGTTAAGGCAAGATCCCGATATCATGCTAATCGGTGAAATGCGTGACAAAGAAACGGCTCAGATCGCGATACAATCTGCGTTAACTGGACATTTTGTTCTCTCCACACTACATACAAACGACGCCCCAAGTAGTTTTATCCGACTGAAAGATATTGGCATACCTGACTATTTGATTAAGTCGACAATCGTTGGCGTTATGGCTCAGCGATTGCTAAGGCGCGTATGTCCACATTGTAGTAAGGAAGATCACACGGCAGAAAAAGTAGCCAGTGAGATTGGTTGGCCGCAAATAGAAAAGAAATGGCCAAGCATTGTGACGAATCCTACATGGTTGTCTGCAAAAGGATGTGAAGAATGTAATTGGACGGGATATAAAGGGCGTATACCCGTCTTTGAGTTAATGGATTGGTCTAACGATTATGATGTTCCTATAGAAACATCGGCAATTATTTCGGTGGCAAAAAAACAGAATATGCGGACATTGAAGCAAGATGCCGTACTTAGAGCGGCAAATGGAGATACGACGCTCGAAGAAGTCATGAGAGTGATAGGATGAAGGACTATAAATATATAGCACGTCGGTCGGATGGTTCGCAATCTGATGGTTGGATAAGAGCGAGCTCCGACAAGCATGCCAAAGCGATTCTAGAGGAACGTAATCTTCACGTTGTTCTCGTTGTACCTGAAAAAACGCAGCGGAAAAACGGACCAAAAATTAAACGTGAATCGATAATGACATGCTTACGAGAGCTCGCAACATTAAGAGAAAGCGGTATGGCGCTCGATGTGTGTGTCTACTCGTTAATTGAAACAACCGACGAAAAACCGTTAAAGAATGCCTTGGTAAAAATTCATCAAGACATATCAAGTGGATTAAGTCTTTCCAACGCTATTGAGTCTCAGCCAAAAGTATTCCCATTCTATGTGGGTTCTATGTTGAAGCTGGGAGAATCTAACGGTGATCTCTCCGCGTCAATAAAAAGTGTTGCCGAGCGAATGGAAAAAGAGGAAGCGATCGCGACAGAAATCCGGTCAGCGTTAACTTATCCTTCTTTTCTCGTGATCATATGTGTGCTTGTGGTTTTATTTTTGTTTTCATACGTTATTCCCAACTTTGAAAGCATGATCAGCGAAGCAAATAAAGAGTCGGCTCTGGCTGGGTTGGTCAGTACTGCACAGTTTATAAACGACAATATCGCTGTGATTGTCGGACTGTTGATAGCGTTAGTGGTCTATGTTAAATACCTGTCTGACTCAGGTAAGCTTCACGATATCGGTTTGGCTGTACTTAAAAAACTCCCTTATGTTAAAGAACTTGTTCAAGCTTGGCAGGTTGTACAGTTTTCATCCAGCATGCAAAAGCTATCAGAGTCAGGTGTTGACTTAGTAGAGGCACTGACCATCACCAATAATAATGTTTCTGATGTGACCTTAAACAAAAAGCTCAACCTTGTTATCGGTCGAGTAAAAGAAGGACAAAGCCTAGGTAGCTCACTCAGCGAATATAGTGTTTTTCCAGCGATCGTGACGCGTCTGATTGCTTCAGGAGAGCAAGGTGCCGCGTTAGTCTCTTGTTTTAGAGAGATAACTAAATTATATGAAAGACGTCTTTCGGTTGGGATAAAGCGAGCATTGTCCGTGCTTGAACCCGTGATCATTGTTATTATGGGCGGCATTGTCGGGTCAATCATGATCGTACTGATATCAGGAATTATCTCAATCAATGAAATTGGATGGTAAAGATGCGTCAAAATAAAAACTCAGGTTTCACGCTTATCGAGCTCCTTGTCGTACTGGTACTCATATCACTACTCGCAGGCTTGGTCGGTCCTAAGCTATTCAATCAATTAGGTTCGTCAAAAACAAAAGTGGCCAACGCACAAGTTGAGCTTCTTTCTTCAGCGATCAAAACCTATCGTCTAGACACCGGAGAACTGCCAACAACAGAGCAAGGCCTCAATGCTTTGATGATCGAACCTGATAACGTTGTGGGTTGGAACGGCCCTTATCTTTCTAAATCTATTCCTCAAGATCCCTGGAATCGTGATTATCGTTACGAACTCATGCCAAATTATGAATTCAAGCTTTATTCCTACGGTCGCGATGGTGAAAAAGGCGGTGAAGGAGAGGATGCAGACATAGGAACACAAGAATGAGATCAAAGGGTTTTACATTAATTGAACTGTTAATCGTAATATCCTTGCTTGCCTTAACATCAAGTATTGTTGTCCCCAAACTTTGGGGACAATATACATCTTTCAATACGCAACATTCTATCCAAACATTCTGGGGTAATACATTAAAGCAAGTAAGAAAGGAAAATAGCAAAACGAAAAGCTTTTTTGTGGAAGAAAATATTTCGTGGCTGAAAGCGCGAGCTGAAGAACAAGATCTTCGTATTAAATCGTATACGCCAATTGTGTTTAGGGCTGATGGTTTCGTGAGCTCAGGGCACATTGATTTATTAACTGACTCTAACGATGTTTGGCGGCTGGAAGTAAAGATGCCATATGGTGAAGTTGAAATTAAAAAGATCTGATCACGGGTTTACACTGATTGAAGTGCTTGTTGCTATTACCATAATAGTCGCTGCCTTTTCAGTAATATTTCCAGTGATGAATCAGTCCAGAATACAAACCAGCCGAGTTAATGATGTGCTTAATAACTCAGTGGTTCAGGAATCTATATTAAATGAGATTAGTGTTGTTAATGTTTTTGAAAAACAATCAGGCGCGAACAACCTCGGCAACAATATAAGCTATACGTGGGAGGCAATTCCCGAAAGTAGCGTGTTAGATGTACGGGGAGACACGGGCCAAAAGGTTCAATTGTTTACCGTTAATGTTAACTATGAATATAAGAACGTCGAGCATAAATTTTCATTCGAGCAGTTGGGCTGGCATGACTAAAAATAATAGCGAACATGGATTTACTCTCGTTGAAATGCTAGTAGTCCTAGCAATCTTTTCAACCGTGGTATCCTTGGTAATGTTCGGTTTTGAACAGGGTCGTTCTCAGTGGCAAAGAGCACTTAATGAAAATAATAATATCATAAGGTATCACAAACAATTCTCATGGCTCTCTTCCGCGTTTAATCAATCTGTCGCATCAAATTTCAGCGTTGGTTTTTCAGATTCAGCACCTTACTTTAAGGGCGATTCAAAAAAAGTATCCTTTTTAAGTGAAAGTCCTATTCTGGGTGGACCAGGCACTTATGCCTGGGTTGAAATAAACCAAAAACTGAATGATGGGGGAGGATTAATGCTTGTATACCAAGAAACGCCGAACAGTGACCCCTATTATGGCCTTTATGAAACAAACCAAACGGAAGCACTGACTTTGTTTACCGATGTAGAAGAATATCATTGGCGGTATTATGTTGATGAGTTGGCTTATAATGCAAATGGTGGTCGAGTGCGAGTCGGACGTCACTGGGTGGAGAGTATAGACAGTTATAATGAGGCCCAAATGCCTGTCATGGCAAAGTTGACGGTAAAGCTAAAAAACGGTCAAGAATATGTATGGCCATTTAAAGTCACACAGTACACCCGAAGCGCTGATATTGGTGCACGGATAGAAGTCAAATGAGAAAACAAGCAGGTGTCGTTCTACCTTTAACCCTCGTCATTATTTCGATATTGCTCACTATCGGCAGTATTATGTTAGTAAAAGCGAATGGGGAAGTCGAAACGGCCGTAGCAGCAAGAGAGCGCGTTGAAGCGTTACGAGAAATACACTCGGCAGAGCAACGTTTATTTTTCGGCATGTTGGTTGGCGAACGTTTGCCGATGGGATATCAAGTTGGCGATCTTTTTGTTAGAACCGATGGCGAGCCGATAAAGTTGAAGAATGGCGTTAATGTTTCACTTCAGGATGTAAAAGGGTTAGTGAGTCTACGCTATGTCGATAAGAATGAATTGAGCAATGTCTTTAAGCTGTACGTCAGTGCGAAAGAAGCCAGAACATTGACCGATCGCGTAGTGAAATGGCAAACGCAAGAAAATGGTGGCTACGGTCGTGAAGATCTATTTCGTAGTATGGATGAGTTGCTCCTCATAGAAGGGATTACTCCAGAGATATACAATGGCGATGGTAATAAACCAGGTCTAAAAGACTTAGTTGTATTAAACCATGCGATCGATAAAAACTACGCATTAGTGCCCAATTACATGCTCAAGCATATTTATGATCTTTCCGATGTCGAGCTATCAAAAATTGAGCGACTAAAAAGCAAGCAGCGCTGGCGTGAGTTAGGATCTTATCTCTATGAAATTGGCTTAGGGAGTGAGCTATCACCCAGTACTCGACTGCGGGTTTATTATGAATATAATGGCTTTCAAGCGTCAGCAGAATACCGGATTAGGCCTGGTACCAGTATGCCGCCACCTGTTAGAATGTGGCGCTTCCCGGATTATGGGCGGCACTTCCAATACAACACGCAGAATATCGGAGACGAGTAGTGTTATCGACGTTGCAAAAGCATTATGTGGTCTGGCCTAGTGAGGAGGATACCACTCGCCACTATCGCAAGTTTGATCGTGTTGTTGGTTTAGTGCCACAAAGCATATGCTTATATAAAACATACACGTATCAAGCGGCGGTTGTCACCCGTGAAGAGGTGGAGCTCTGTGTTAAGTCAGAGCTAGAGTCTGAACTTTTATGGGATGATTATCAATATTTTAGCATTATACAATCGGTAGGCGATGAATGGGTTGCCAGTGTTTGGGTATGGTCAGCAGCCGATGTCGCCTTTTCAAACACAGTGACACATATCATACCTGCGTTAGCTTACGAATTTGGCTTAGTTGAAGAAAACCGTTGTGTGGTTATTCATCAAGAAGGCGATGAGCGTTGGGTTGCTTTTATCGATAGTGGTATTGTATCGAAGGTTATCAAGTGTAAGCCGTCGTTAGAAAGAATCATTAGTCAACAAATTAATCACTTTTCAACGGCAGTGTATGGTGAAGCAAATAGTTCGTTTGAAGGTGTCGAGCTACGAGCCTTCGATAGAGAAGTGCCTAAAGTCTCTGTGCTAAGTTTAGGTAAGCTTCCCGTCTATCAAGACATATCTAACCCCAAAACGTTTTATAAGCCAATCTGTATGGTGATATTACTTGGGATACTCGCACTGATTATTGATTATTCTATTATCCAATATAAAGATTCGCGCGTATCAGACAGTTTAACCGCATTGCAGAGTGAAACTGCAGACCTCGTTAAAATACGCTCTCAAGATGCGGACACGTTACGCGTTGTGAATGCGGTTGCGTCTTTAAAGCAAGAACAGCACCAGCTCGCCCATATTATCAATATGATGTTGGAACAGTTACCCAAAGACGTCGTGCTGAGTCAACTGACCTATTCATCAGACGCACTGGTCATCACAGGAAAAGCGTTGGAACCCCTTAAAGTGCTTGATGTTGTGACAACGTTTAACGGGGTCGAAAGTGCACGACTCATCGGAGACGTGGTACCAATAAAAGACGACGATCGACAAGCTTTTAAAATGGAGTTGGGGATTCAGTAAATGTTAAGTGATTATTTCAACAAGTTATTAGGTCCCCAGAGCCAACTGAGAAAAGAATTTGATAACAGCCTTGTGATGCAATGGTCTGTGCTGGGCATTCTTATTCTGTTCTTTTTCATGTTTATCACGGCCCCTTATTTGGCTTGGCGTGATGATCAAGCGGTGAAATTGGTTGATAAACTTGATAGAGAGCAAGCGCTGATTAGGTTGAGTGAGAATCGCTCGGCGATTGAAAAAAGCCATCAAACACTCAATGCGCTATACAGTGACACCCAGGCAATGTTAATTGACGCACCATCATTTAATCGCGCATTATCGATATCTTTAAACAAAATTGAGAGCATGTACCAGCCGCTTGGTTTACGCTTCGATACGCGGCGATTTGGTGATCCTAGCGATCTTGCTTGGGTGGGAGAGAAGGTACCGAGTCGCTGGGGCTGGGTCGGCTCAAGTCAAGAAGTGAGCGACTTATTGTATAAAATGGCGAGTGAAAAAACGATTTTTATACCGGACACCATCGACTTAAAGCCAACCAGAGACAGAGACGGAAACACTCAGTTTGAGTTGTCAGCGACGATTTGGACAGTTCGATCTCTGTCCATTGAACAATTGAAGCAGCAACAAAGGGCGGTGAATCGATGATCAGTCGCGTGCTAGAATACAAAAATAAAGTCATCGTTGGTTTGCTGTGTATGGGCGCCGTCATCTTGGTGTCTTGGTGGTCGACGTCGCCAAGCGGCAACGTTAATAAGACCTTTGCGACGCATACCATTGAACGTGATCAGTTGTTTAAGTCCTATAGCTTACCGTCTAATGCCCCCGGAAACTTGTTTGTTGAAGGGCGTGGACGTTCGAGTGCTGAGACAGCAAAAGTTGACGCACCGCAAAAAGAGCGCAACGAGCCACTTAATCTTGTGAGTATCATCTCAACCAACGCGCAACAACAAGCGGTGTTTATTCAAGGTAATAGTAAGATTACGGTCTCGGAAGGGGAGCGTATTAATGATGAACAAACAGTGAATAAGATCACTCCAACGCGCGTTCAAGTGATAGACACAATGGAACGAACTAAAGACTTTATATTATTCCCCACACAAAATATTCAGCTTAAAGGCCAAAATGATGAATAACTTTTTGAAAAAGCGAAAGCGCAACCCGATAAGGCCTCTAACACTCGCCGTGATTTCTGTCTTAGTACTCAATGGTTGTACGTCAATATCAAACAATCCAACTGTTGATCGCATTGATGCGCGCCCCATAACACAAAAAAATGACAGCGTTCTTGTTGATGAGAACAGGGGGAGCGATACATCAAATGCGAGTAAAGGAAAAATAGACAGTGCTCCGCTCATTTATAAAAACAAACTGTCAGATGAGGCGAAACAAGCCGGTATTCAGCTACCTAAAGATTCAGTGAGTCTGAATGCGGATAAAGTACCGATGAATCACTTCATTAATTTGGCTTTGGGCGACGTCCTCGGTTTAGATTATGTGGTCGATCAATCTCTTAACAATAACTCAACGCCGATTACACTGAGAATTAACCAGTCGATTAAGAGTGAGCGGATGCTTGGTCTGGTCGAAGAGGTGTTACAAGTCAACGGTGTTGCACTGGTTCAAGACGATGGCCTACTGAAAGTGTTGCCTGCTAATAAAGTGGATCGTCGTGCGCCAGTGTTATTGTCAGACTCTGTAGGCGCAAAGCTGAAGTATGGTAATGTCGCCGAGATTATTCCGATTTACTACCTGTCTTTAAACGATGCCTCGATTCTGGTTGATCAATTGATCAGCGAAACGCGCGGATCCAATGTGTTATTACAACGCCACCTTAATGCCTTGATGGTCGTCGCGCGGCAAGATGATATAGACAAAGTCCATACGATGTTAGCGCAGCTTGATGTCCCCAAGAAAGTGGCCAGCAACATGAAGCTTATACAGCCACGTTACCTTGGTATTGACGATATCGTGACCGATCTAACGCGCGCATTAAAAGCATCAGGCGTGCCTGTTTACGAAGAAAATGGCACAAATGGTGTTGTGCTTACAAAAATGTCAAATAACACATTATTAATGACAGCCAGTACATCAAGCTGGTTGAAATATGCAGAAGACTGGGTCAGTCGTATAGATAAACCCAAGCCGGTAAGCGGCAATGAGGGGGTTTATGTCTACTATATGCGTAATGCCAAAGCGAACGATGCGTGGGGCGTGATATCGGCTATTTTTGGGCGACAAACAACACAGAGTGGTGAAAAAGCCGGTGCTGATATTGTTAAAGAGGCGGAAAAATCGGGCTCAGATGACAATTACACATTACCAGGCAATAAAGGATTAAATCGCTCGAATAAAAAACAGACCAGCAATGCTAGCGTTGTAACAGACAGTTATCGGGTGGTGGTCGATCCGAAACGGAATGCGATTATTTTTACCGGACAATACAACGATTACCAGCGTCTTATCCAACTTCTTGAGTACGTTGATCAACGCCCACGTCAAGTTTTGATTCAAGCGATTGTTGCGGAAGTAAAACTCGAAGAAAGCAGCAGAGTCGGTGTCAATTGGGATTATGATGCAGGTAGAACCAACACCACCAATAAACTGTTGTCTGTCATCGGCGAAGGGACGTCTGAAGGCGGTTCGCTTAACTTGAGCTTAGCATTGGGTCAAACTAACTTTGATATCAATGCGCTGCTGAAAGAATCAGGTTCAAAAGTACTGGCGACGCCAAGAATTTTGGCATTAGATCAAGAGACCGCAAGGATTAATGCCGGTGATCAAATTCAGGTCACCACCGGTGAGATCGAAGGCGAAGATGGCAACACCAAGTTTACCACTCAGTTTGTCAATACCGGTGTGACGTTAGAAATCACACCATCGATTAATCAAAATGGATTAGTAGAAATGGAGATTAGTCAAGAGGTCAGCACGCCAAACATTTCCGAGTCTGGCACCTCCATTAATACACGTTCGCTACAAACCATGTTGTTGGCTGATAGCGGGCAAACGGTATATATGGGCGGGTTAATTAACAGTAATACCACCACCACAGAGAACAAGATCCCGCTATTGGGAGATATTCCCTACCTTGGTAACCTGTTTAAATTCCAAAGCCAAGGCAATAATCGTTCCGAGGTCGTTCTGTTGCTCACACCATACGTGATCAACACGAAAGAAGATGCCGTTTTTTATACTAATGAATTTAAAGACCTTACCGGATGGGATCCGATGGAGGATGTTGACAGCATTCAGTAGTCAACAATACAAATAAATAGAGAAAGCATAGCCGCGGCTATGCTTTTTTTTGGAGCCGTTTATGATCATATCTTTACACCTACCCAAAACAGCAGGTACCAGCTTTTTCGATGCACTCACGCGTGTCTATGGTGACCAGCTAATGCGAGACTACAATGATATCCCTTTAAATCGGCCGGTAGAGGAAAGAAACCGAAAAGCGTTGAGTGATGCTTTACACTACGAGCAACAATATCGTGATCCCGCGTCTAAGGTGGCATGCGTTCATGGCCATTTTTTACCGGTTAAATACGGGTTGTTGCCTTGTGAAAGTACACAATTTATTACTTGGATGCGTCATCCAGTAGAGAGGCTAATTTCCCATTATTTCTTTTGGCTTTCGGCCTATAATGAAAATGCTGCGCCGTTACACAAAAGAGTGGTAGAAGAGAACTGGACACTGGAAGATTTTGCCTTCTCAAACGAAATGCGAAATGTCTATGATCAGTTTTTATTTGCGTTCCCACTCCATAAGTTCGATTTTATCGGGATAACAGAGCATTTCTCAGACGATCTTTGTTGGTTTGCTAACAATATTATAAAGATGAACGGCGAAGTTGAAGAAAAAAAACTAAACCAAAAGAAAACGACGCCGGAAATCAGTAATAAGCTTCGCTCAGAAATAGAAACCTTTCATGAACAAGATATGATGCTATATACACAAGCGTTAGACATGAGAAAAAAAAGAATCTAATACACGTAGTAGAAAATAGAGAAAACGACCACTAGGTCGTTTTCTCTAAACGAAACTGTTCAATATAGTCGATATCTTCTTTAAGTTTATAAGTGGCATAACGCTTAGCTAATCGATAAGATATTGTGGACCGAGATAGCGAATACTGACCGGAAAAAATCGATTCCGCTGCTATATCCCAAGATGAAATATTGAGAAACTCAAATACACGATTAAGTACGGCATCATGTTGATAGAGTAAATCTTGATGATGAATAATTAAAATATTATCAGCCGAAAAATAGCGAAAAAGATTCTCGATTTGTGCTTTAAACGTTCCTCTGGATAAATAGCTTTGAGTTCTTGCCGGTTGCTTCCAGTTTCTATTCTGATTAACTCTCATCCTCAACGGCTCTAACAAAAATGCGAGAAACACGTTCAGCGACTCCTGGCCCCGGTTTTTCGACATGGCATATTGAGAGATCGCGCGTTCTACTGGGTTTCTAACCACCATCACGAGTTTCGCATCGGGATTATAAGCGGCAATATGCTCAGGTATATCCTGCCAGTAGGCATAGATCGGTGTTGCGTCACACACGTAACGCTCACCAGAATAATGGGGATAACGTTCCGTGTATAGTGCCTCAATATGCGATTGAGTCAGTTGGCAAAACATGGGCTGATCAAAAACATGTGCTTCTTTACCTAGCGCCATGCAAATACTTGGATGTTGAGAAAGAAAATGCGCGAGCGCGGAGGTACCACACTTCTGTCCGCCAACGATAAATAAATTAGTGCGCTTTTGCATGATGTTTGCTTTGCAATGAAATTCCCATATCAACAATACCGGTTGCGTCTTGATTGTCTTCGATCACAGAAAACATCGCCACATCCACCCCGCGATGAAGAAATTGACGCTGTCCGTCAATGATGCCCGAGCAACCACAATTGAGAAAATACGTTCCTTTTTGCAACGAACACTTAAACGTAAAACAGACATCGACATGGTAGCTGGCTTTAAGATAATCAATGCGCTTTTCATGATTTTTAGTTGACGTCGCACCGCCAATTTCAACCCCATTGATTGTCTTAATCATCATACCAAAGCCGACTTCAAAGACATCTCGCTCTGCTTGTACACTAAAACAATACGAATAGGTTTCGCCCGCCACAAGCACATTAACCACCTGGCCCTGGCTGTTTTCAATGCGCGGATTAATGATTTCAGCGCCTTGCTTGGCATACCACACGGTAGATTTAGGAATAAGGTCGGATGTCCAGTGTGTTTGACTTTGCTGCGCGTTAGGCGTATTTCTCACCGCCTGTGCGGCTGATGATTGTTGGCGTCCGTTTATAATCTGCGCTCTAAAGGCCTCTCGCTCACTTTCATCAGACATATGTAGCAGCTTATGGTAGCTATGTACCACCTCTTTCGGGGTGTCTGTCATTAATAGCTCGCCTTTATCTAATAAAATCGCTCGATCACAAAGCTCAATAACCTGACCGGCAGCGTGAGAGACAAAAAGCAGTGTCACTCCTTGCGCTTTTAACTGTTTAAGTTTCGATTGGCATTTGCGTTGAAAGGCTGCATCGCCCACCGATAACGCTTCATCAATAATTAATATCTGAGGCTCTATATTAATCGCGACGGCAAAGGCTAGGCGTAGCATCATACCACTGGAATAGGTTTTAACTTGGCGATCTAAAAAGGGGCCAATGTCTGCAAAATCGACAATCGTATCAAGGCGCTGCTTGGTTTCTTGATGCGAAAGGCCCAACAGGCGAGCATTAAAAAATATGTTTTCTCTTCCTGTGAACTCTGGATTAAACCCCGATCCCAGTTCGAGTAATGCTGCAATACGCCCTTCAACCGCAACCTGCCCTTGGGTCGCTTGCAAGACACCACAAATCACCTGTAATAACGTTGATTTACCTGAACCGTTATGGCCGACAATGCCCAGTGTTTCGCCTTGATAGGCCTCGAAACTGATTGATCGTAAGGCAGTGAATACCGCTTGCGGACGATTAGGGAATAATTTACTCGAGAGAACATTAAAGAGAGTAGGGTTGAGTAAAAATGATTTACTAACATTCGAGACTTTTATAATGGACTTCATAACCATCAATAGCGCGATAAAACGGTTATTATGGACGAATACTGTGTCAGACGCAAAGAGAGAAAGGGCGCTTACGATTAGCTAGCGGCATAAAAAAAGGAGGGCCCAAGCCCTCCTTTTATGGCAATGTTACTCTGTTTATAATCAACAATAAATCGGTGATTACAGAGTAAAGTCAACGATAGTACCGTTGTCACCGTTGTCACGGTTAACATTGCGGGTACCGTTTTGGATGTCTGTACCTGAGTCGTCTTTCTTACGAACAGCTACTTCACCCATGTTGGTTTGTACTTCGAATACAAAACGTGCTTGGCGGGCGGTGCTTACATCAACACCAGCCATCTCTGCTACACCTTCAGGTGTTAGAGTGACCGCACCACCGCTAGGCAGTGTGAAGTAGTCGCCGTTTTGCTCGAGCGCTTTACGGTGTACCAGGGTCTTGATGCCGTTGTTGTTATCAACATCAACTTCGCCAGTTGCGTCAGCACGCTCGTTAGCGGCCATGGCTTCGTATTCGTAGATGGTGACTAGGATCTTACCACCTTTCTCACCCAGACGGTTTGATACGTCACGGATAAAGATCTTGTTTGAAGAAGTAGAACCGGTAGTGATGGTGTCAAACTTCATACCGTCACGGTCTACTTGAATGATCTTCTCAACAACATCATCTACAGGGTAGAAAGAGTCAGTTTGAGCAATTTCACCAACTGGCTTGAACAGGTTTCCAGAATCGCGGTTAAACTGAGCCAACTCTGCTTTTACAGAATAGGTGCCAGATGAGATTGGTGATTTAAGCGCGTATAGGCCGTCATCACCGATTGCTGGATCATCATAGTTGAACAGGGTCGCTGTGATCGTTTCGAGTTCTTGACCGCCAGTGATACCGGAGCCGCCAAGATAGCGAGCCGCTTTGTCGCCGTCAGCATTTACAATCCAGCCTGTTTTCGCACCGGTTGAGTCTAGCAGCTCATTAGATGCGTCAACGTCAAACCCAGAGAAGTCACCGCTGATGGTGAAGCGAACTTGCTCTTTCTGGATGTTTTGGTTGCTTGTGTTGTTTTTGAAGTTAAACACACCATTGATATCTGCATTTTCGCTATCATTGATGAGGCCAGTCTCTTGCAGACCAAGTTTATAGTTTTCAAAGTAAGTGTTAACCAACGCAGTTGCTGTGCCGAGGCCACCAGCCGCTAGCTCTGTATTGAACAGAGTTTTAGTTTGGTCAAACACAACAGGCGTGTCATAACGGTCAGCAGTGAAAGAACCATTGTGCTGAGCTGCAACGGTCAGAACAACTTTATCTGCATTGCCGTTTTTATCTTCATACAGCTTGAAGATGTTGTTGGCTTGAGACGTTTTCAGGTGAATCTTGGTATTTGGGTTAGCAAGATCTTCAACATCAGACGCCAACTCTAAACGAAGAGTATCGCCAACAAGCTCATACTTAACACGTTTTTGGCCGTTGCCTAGGTCGTTAAACTTGAACACGGTTTCGAGGTCAGAAACAGCGTTGCTACCAGTGAAGACTGCGTCACCGTCGGTGTCGACTTCGATACCGGTCAGAGTGGTGCCAGCAGCATCAGTCGTCAACCAGCTGTCGATTTGGCTTTTATTGAACTCAGCACCGATGCCATTCTTGATTTCTACAAACAAGAAGCCATTGTTACGCAGTTCGCGCTCAATGCTGTTAGCTGGGTCGGCGATTGGGTTATCAAAAGTAAGCTCCAGATCTTCCACGGCCGTAGAGAAATCTAGTGCAGATTGTTTAGTTTCTTTAGCAATAACCGTGGTGTTAAAACCAGTTTCGTTGTCTAGGTGAACATCAGCGAATGCACCCGCTGATAGACCCATCGTTACTGCCGCTGCCACTAGCGTTTTTTTCAACATGTTATTTCCTTTATTGGATCCATATTTTGATTTATCAACTTGGCTCTGGTGCGGATCATTTTACGATGACCCGCGCTTTGGCGAAGCTGATGTTGATCAACCTTCGGTGCACTGTGAGCACCAACTATCTCGATACCTAAGATGTATGAATCTCACAGCATCAAAATAATGCGAAGGATTCACTGCGCGCCGAAATGCGCAATGAGTATTGTCAGGTAGGGTAGACAAACTTGTCAACGTTCAATAATGAGTTTTTTGCGCCAACATCACACTTGCCTATCTTTATTGACATCTTTTGATTGCTAAATATTTGATATAAAAAATAAAAAACGGCCTGGTTGTTTAATGTGCAACTGGACATAAAAATTATTTTTGTGAAGTTAATCACTACTAAAATTGACATGTATAAGTGTCTTTTCTGAAAAGTCTAGGTTTTTTACTGTCCAGTTTAGTGATCAATATCACAATATTGGTCATTAATAACGTAGCGACAGAGTGAGCAGTGCCACCAGGGTTACTTACAGGTGGTCAGTTTTTGTACGTTGTATTGACGAATTCGCGCCGATTGTCCAATACCATCTATTGCGGGTCGATACCCCCCGTGTAGAATACACGCAAAACTCATTATGTTGATTGGTATCGCATCCCAAGTGCGTCTCTTCACGCTGTGTTGTCCTGGCTGGGTGTGCAGCTATATGCGCGTAAAAATGAAATAGACGGGATGCTGTTATGATTATCCCCATAAAACAAGCAGTAGAGAAAAACGATGAATAGTGGATTCATGTCCGCCGCCAGTGGCAACCCGCAAGAAACGCCAGAGCAAGTGGTTGTGGTATTAGGGATGCACCGTAGCGGCACCAGTGCTTTGGCGAAAGCATTACAAACCTTAGGGGTGTCGCTGAGTGAAAACCTGATGGGGGCAGGGCCGCATAACCCTAAGGGGCATTGGGAAGATCTGGACATTGTCGACATCAACGATCGTTTGTTGCGCTATTACCAAAGTGCTTGGTTTACCCCAGAACCTGTTCATATCGATCTGGATGACGCCTATGTGGCACGCCTTGTTGAAGAGGCGGCTCAAATACTAAAGGCTCGTATCCGCGTTCACGGGACTGTTGGGTTTAAGGATCCACGCACGTCACGGTTACTGCCATTTTGGTTACGGGTGTTCGAGCAAGCCAACATCAACGCCCGTTTTGTCTATGCGTTACGCAATCCGTTAGATATTGCACGCTCCGTGAAAGCGCGTGATCAATTTTCTTTTTCTCACAGCTATATTTTGTGGCTTCACCATCTTTTGCCCAATTTGCAACTCCTTGAAGATCAGGACGTCTACTGGGTACCCTTCAATAAGATGCTCACGGAGCCAGCCAGGGTTTGTGCCGGGTTGCAGACGTTTCTTGCACTAGAAGATGTTAACTTAGCCGATGTTTCAGCGTTTTGTGCAGAGTTTATCGATACCTCTTTATGTCACAGTCAATCTACCCAAGCGGAGCTCGCAAACAGCGAAGGGTATATAGCCTCTGTCAATGAAGTGAATAACTTCGTTATCAGCTTCGCCGAGCAGCAAGACTTACGGCATGTGCTAAATGAAACAACGCGAGATTGGCTAAAACAAAAAGAGCAGCAGCGACAAACGCTACATCAGCACCTTGATCATGATTACCGAGAAAAAATCACTCGTTTAACGAAACAACATTGGCACCAGCAAGAAGACGACTTACGACAACGCAAAGCACAGCTTTCAGTGAAAGTGACCCAGCTGGACGAAGCGCTCGCTGAACAGACTAATACGTTTGATAAGCAGCAGCTTCACATGCAACACATCCTTTCTGAGCATGAGAAGCTTGCAGAAGAGCATCAAGGGTTAGATGAGCGTCACAACGATTTAACTTCTACCTATGCGCAGTTAACGGATGCATATCAAAAGCGCGTAGAAGAGCGAGATGAGCTGGCTAATGAAAATGCGCAACTCGCTGACAATATCGCGACGCTGGCAGCGCATCATGCTCAACTCACCGCCGCTATAGAGAGCATACAAGCCTCAACGTCCTGGAAGCTAACCGCGCCGGTTAGATATGTGGGCAATCAATTAAAAGTCGGTAAGCAAAGGGCTTGTCATTACATACAGCGCCTAAAATCACTGCATCAAGTGATTGTACAGCGTGGTGGCCCGATAGTGGTTGCCAAAAAAGCTTGGCATCTATATCGCCAATATGGTTTCCAGCGCCTGTTAGCAGCAGGTCGAGCGCTTCCGATCAAGCGTGATGCATTAACGAATTATCAACAGTGGGTCGCCTTACACGGTCAAGTCAGTGGCCCAGAGCTTGCTGATATGGCCAAGCAGATCAAACAGTGGAGTAACCCGGCGGTGATCTCAGTACTCATGCCGGTTTATAACCCTGATCTTTCATTCCTATCTCAGGCGATTGAGTCGGTTAAACGGCAAGTCTACCCGCATTGGGAGTTATGCGTTGCTGATGATTGCTCGACAAACCAAGACGTATTAACGTTTCTTCGCGAACAAGCAGAGAAAGAGCCGCGCATACGCGTTATTGAGCGACAACAGAATGGCCATATATCAGCCGCAACCAATAGCGCATTAAGTCTAGCAACAGGAGCATTTATCGCGCTAATGGATCAAGATGATTTGCTGACGCCTGATGCTCTCTACCATGTTGCCAGTGTGATTCAATCACATACAGAAACCGAGGTGGGGCTTATCTATTCTGATGAGGATAAGATCGCAGAAGATAGCCATACGCGCTTTGATCCTCACTTCAAATCCACTTGGAACCCAGCGCTGTTGTGTAGCATGAACTATATCTCTCACCTCGGGGTGTACCGTACTTCGCTGGCAAGAGAGGTGGGCGGCTTTCGAGAAGGCTATGAAGGCGCACAAGATTGGGATTTCGCGCTTCGTGTTGTCGAGCACCTATCGCCGCAGCAAATTATTCACATCCCACGTGTTCTCTATCATTGGCGCGCCATAGAGGGAAGTACTGCAACAGGAGGAGACGAAAAACCCTATGCGCTTTATGCGGGCGTGAAAGCGGTTCAGGATCATCTTGATCGACTCAGGCGCGCCGCGTCAGTAGACACACATCCAGAGTATCCTTATGTGCGTGTCACTTACCAAATCCCTCGTCCACAGCCGTTAGTCAGCTTAGTGATCCCAACCCGAAATGGCCTAGATGTGCTTAAAGTGTGCATTGACTCCATTCTGGAAAAAACCACCTATGCGAACTATGAAATCTTAATCGTCGATAATGGCTCGGACTGCGAAAAAACCTTGGCCTATTTGGCCGGTTTACAAACTAACCATACCCATGTGCGCGTGTTGCGTGATGACAGCCCCTTCAATTATTCAGCGCTCAATAATAAAGCGGTAGCACAAGCAAACGGCGAATTAGTGGCTTTGGTCAATAATGACATTGAAGTCATCAGCCCTGATTGGTTAACCGAGATGGTTGGGCATGCCTTACAACCCAATACGGGAGCGGTGGGCGCACGTTTATGGTACCCCGATGACACCTTGCAACACGGCGGTGTCGTCATGGTATGTGGGGTTGCCGGCCATGCGCACAAATACCTGCCGAAAGGGCAACCGGGATACATGAGCCGCGCGGCGGTGACACAGAATTTTTCTGCGGTGACCGCCGCGTGCTTGGTGATCAAAAAATCGATATTCCAACAAGTGGGTGGTTTAAACGAAAAAGACCTAACCGTCGCGTTTAATGATGTTGATTTCTGTTTGAAGGTTCAAGAGGCGGGATACTTTAATGTGTGGACACCGTTCGCCGAGCTTTATCACTACGAGTCAAAAACCCGTGGCTTTGAAGACACACCAGAAAAACAGGCGCGTTTCAAAAAAGAAGTGGCTTACATGCAAAAACGTTGGCAGCACGTCTTACTGAACGATCCGTGCTACAACCCCAACTTAACCATGACCAGTGAGGATTTCTCCCTCGCCGACGTCCCGAGGTTATAACGCCTACACAATATCGAGTTTTTGCGGCTAGACCTTTTGCCTATAAAAATTAGCAGGTACACTCACAAATCGTTAAAAATTGCCGACTGCGCCTGACGTGCGGTAACGGATACAACTCGGCTAGGCGCACAGGGGAGCGACACCTCCGGGCGGTAGCGTGTCTAAATGGCACATATCGACTCAATGTCTGTTTAATTTTTAACTCATATTTTCTTTCATTCGCAGCGTTGTTAACAAACCTATGAAATGTTCAAAATGGATGAACTTGGCATCGCCTCACCTAAGTGGTAGGCAAACGATAGCGATGCTGGTACTGCTCACAAGCACACAAGCGGGCGCATCCCCCTGGCTTGAGCCGGATGACCCATTTTTACGCGCCGATCTGACTGCATTATCGGATGCCGGCCAACTCAATGCTCCGATTAATCACTATCCGTTACGCTGGTCTAGCTTTTACGACGATACCAACCCCAGTCAATTTACAGGCAGCGTGTTGCCTCGCGCCGCAATGCTCAATACGGCGCGTAGTCATGTTCGCTATCGTGCGCATGCGGCTAAGTTTAATCGCGCGCCAATCGGGTTTGATTTTTATTGGGCCAACGATCCCGCCACCGGAATAGACTATGGCGACACGCCACGTCACGAATGGCAAGTGAGTAGCTACTACCAACATCTAAGCAATCGTTTTGCTTTTAAAGTCGCTAATCAATACCTTCGCGATGCCAATGGCGATAAAGACTATACCTGGCAAGGCTCTTACCTCGCGCTTAACGATGGTCGCTGGTTGCTTACCATGGGCCAAATTGATCGATGGTGGGGCCAAGGCTGGCAGCATAACCTCATTTGGGGAAATCAAACGGCAGCGGCACCAAGCGTGTCACTCAGCTATCTCGGTGAAGCGCTTCCTTTGCTCGGTTACTGGTCGTTTGAGGCCGTGTATCAACGCCCTGAGAACACAGGTTATGATGCGCACTGGGCCGCGCGCTTAGTCAGCCAACCCATTCGTGGCTTTCAATATGGGTTGAGTTATCAAGAGTGGCAAAACCCCAATGACCATCGGACTCGCGCCGAACAATGGGCGTGGGATGCAAAACTGGCATTACCCGCGTTTGATTTACCGTTGGCGCATGCTGTTTACACAGAGTTGGTCAGTAATTATCAAGCCAAAGATCTGGCAAGTAGCCTAATTGGCTGGAGCGGACAAACGGAGCTGGCAGGGCAAAGTGTTCGTCTGGTGCTAGAACAACAACAGACTCACCATGGTTTTGAAACCGTACTGAGCCAAACTCCCGCCATTGATCAAGCGATATCATCAGACCAATTAGGCGGTAACAGTACAACCTATGGGTTAGATACAAGCCGCTCTGTGGCCGTGTATACCCAGCTGACCAACGACCATGCAATAAAAACCATGCTGGCGGAACGTGAGCAAGGTAACGACAGCTGGCACGTGCTTGAGGCCAGCTATCGCTTTCCTGTTGCGACGGGGATGGTCACGGTCGGTGCCAGCAAAACCGACGACGATACGCCGCACTATCCAGAAGCAGACACACGTTACTGGCTTAAATATCAATTACGATTTTAGTCGCAATTGTGCTCTCGTTGCACACGATAGCGACGCCAACCCATTTTTACTATCACGATAACAACACGTACGGATCACGCGAATTATGTTGACGTTTTTCTTTTCCACTCATCGGCCATGGCGCACCGTCTCAGCGCGTATTATTGGCGGATTACTTTGCTCGCTGCTTATCGCCCAACCTACATGGGCCGCAACACCAACACCCAGTCAGTTGGCACAATTTAAACAGTTGCCAAAGGCGCAGCAAGAACAGCTGGCCCGGCAATATGGCATTGACTTAAATAGCCTACAAAGCCAATCAAACACCGAAGAAGCCACGTCATCAGCCCCAGAATCGCCTGAGCGCATTGGCGGTGAATCGGCCGAACAACCATCGATGGCAGATGCCGAGCCAGATACGAACAAAGATAACCCGGCGCTCAAACCCTTTGGCTATGCCTTTTTGACGGGAACCCCGGCATCACTGAATGCGGTGGATGATTTACCGCTCCCCGCGGATTATCAAGTGGGTCCGGGGGATACCCTAGACATACAAATATTCGGGAAAGAAAACCAACAATACCAACTGACCGTCAAGCGTGATGGCAACATCCACTTCCCTAAATACGGCCCGATGCAAGTGGCTGGAGAAACCTTTGGTAAGGTGCGCGAACAAATTAAAGCCATGTTTGCTGAGCGAGTGATTGGTGTCGACGTCACCGTTGATATTGGCGCCATGCGTACCATGCAGGTGTATTTAGCCGGTGATGTAAAACAGCCTGGCGCTTACACAGTGAATGGCCTTACCACGATCACCCAAGCGCTATTGGCCAGTGGTGGGATAAAACACAGTGGTTCACTGCGCAATATCCAATTAAAACGCGATGGCAACGTCGTCGCTCTGCTGGATCTTTATGATCTTTTGCTTGCCGGTGACAGCAGTGGTGATGTGCGCCTACTCAAAGGCGATACCTTGTTTGTCCCTGCACGTGGTGCGCAAGTCGCGGTCGACGGCGAGGTATTACGCCCCGCATTATATGAACTGACCGGCAACAGCACGCTCGCGGACGTGGTCGATATGGCAGGGGGGGCGCTTCCCGAAGGTTATCTATCGAGTATCAGTGTTAAACGCACCACTGAATCAGGCACCAAGCAGTTCAGCCTAGACATGACCACGGCAGAAGGCCAGCGTTTCGCCGTCAAAAACGGTGATGATATCACCATTGCGAAAAGTAACGATGCGATCGATAACGCGGTAGTACTGCGTGGTGAGGTGGTTCGTCAAGGCGCGTACAGCTTTGAACCCGGAATGAAAATATCTGATCTCATTAAAACAGCAAAGCGCGACCTCAAGCCCAGTGCTGATTTAAACTATGCCTTGCTCGTGCGTGAAGTAAATGCAAAACGCGACATTGAGGTCCTGCAGTTTGAACTGGGCCGCGCTATTGACGAGCCCACCTCAGCAGATAACCTGCGCTTGCAACAAGGTGATCAAGTTTTTGTTTTTAACAACGGCATCGACAGCCAATACTGGGACAAACGTCAAACGGCGAAAGTCGACAAATCACGCCTCGATCAAAAAAGTAGCGGCGGCACGTATATTGACCCAGAAACCGGGGCAGAAGTGGCGGTGCAAACCAAGCAAAACGAGTCCAAGTTAGTTAAAAACCTGGTCGAACAAAATGATGAGGGCGGACGCTCACTGCGCGAACAAGAGCTGGCCCCGATTATTGAAAGGCTTAAAGACCAAGCAAGTAACCAACACGCCGCGCCAGTCGTTGAGTTGACGGGAGCCGTTAAGTATCCCGGTATATATCCTTATCCCGTCAACGCCTCCATCGAGCAATTACTCGATGCTGCTGGTGGACTGACCGAAGCGGCCTACGTTAAGCAAGCCGAGATCTCACGGCGCGAAGTGGTTGATGGGCGTTTAACGGTACGCCATTACCCGATCAACCTGGGTGAGACACTGGCTGGCAAAGGGCCAACGTTGACCATCCAACGTCAAGATCGTATTAACATTAAAACCAAGCCCAACTGGCATAAAAACAACACGATTGAGCTCCAAGGTGAAGTCCGCTTCCCTGGTGTGTATGCCTTTGAGCGTGGCGAAACCATCGACGATGTCATTGAACGCGCGGGTGGCCTTACCGAGTTTGCTTACCCCAAAGGGGCGGTATTTAGCCGTGAGCGACTCAAACGCCAAGAAGCAGAGCGCTTGAAAATGCTCAACCGTCAATTAAAGCAAGAAATCAGCAGCTTAGCGTTACGTCGTCAAACAACCAGCGCGCAATATACTACCAGCCCGACTGAAGCTTTATCACTCGCCGAAGAGCTACAAAACGCCGAAGCCGTGGGCCGCATGGTGATCTCATTGCCACGCGCACTAAAAGGTGATGATGTCGCAAACATTATGCTAGAAGGCGGTGACAAGCTATACGTGCCGCCTAGAAACCCCGTGGTCAGCATCATGGGCGAAGTCCAGTTTGCATCTAATCAGCTGTTTGAACCTGGCATGACGGTAAGTGATTACATTGAATCTTCCGGCGGCACCAAACAACAAGCCGACACCGACCGCATCTACGTTGTGCGCGCCGACGGCTCAGTGATGATGCCCAACAACAGCTTCTGGTTCAGCCGCAACCAAAAACAACTGGAACCCGGCGACACCATTATCGTCCCAATCGACACCGACTACCTAGACGGCCTAAGCACCGCCTCCACCGCCACGCAAATCCTTTATCAAATCGGTGTTGCTTGGCAAGCGGTTAAAGATTAAAGCGGGGAAAGGAGTCTAGAGCGGAGCTTAGACGCTTCGCTTCTAAAAACTAGAAACTAGAAACGAGGGAGAGACTAGACGCTTCGCTTCTAGAAAATAGAGACTAGGAAAAGCT
>NZ_PXUD01000078.1:0-6537 GCF_003390965.1 Salinivibrio sp. HTSP | reverse complement strand
TCGTGTGATGGGCAATGCGCATCATACCGTGGAGGGAGAGAGTCGCACCCGTATTGGTGGCAACCACTCCAATCTCGTCAAAGCCAGTGAGCACTATAAAGTCGGTAAGGTTCATGCGGTAGATGCAGGGAGTGACATTCACCTAAAAACGGGCGCCAAACTGGTGATTGAAGCCGGTGCAGAAGTTACCTTAAGTGCCGGCGGTAGCTTTGTGAAAGTGGATGCGGCTGGCGTGCATGCTTCTGGTGCCGCGGTGAACTTAAACTCAGGCGGCAGCGCAGGCAGTGGCCCAGGCTTTAATGGCCAAATGGCGAAGCGTCCAAAAACTATTGATGCTTTAGCCGATCCCGAAGCCGCGCCACTCCCCGATATCCAAGCGGTTGATGTAATGACCACATCAGAAACACAGCAAGGGGCACCGACGCTTATCGCTGTTCCAGCGACGGCGAGTCTTGTGCAACAAGTTATTGCCGACGTTAAATCTGAAACACCAATTACGCAAGCGTGCCTTAAACAACCTGACGGTAGTTGCCCGCTATCAGACTGCCCCTGTGGGAATAACGTATGAGCTTACATCTAGCATCCACACATGGTGATGAGCCGATAAACTGGTATGCGTTAGTGAGTGACTATGACGGCATGCATCAAGAGGTTTATGGACTTATTGCTGGTCACAATATTGAACCACTTTATTTATCGACGCCGCTATCAGTGATGATAGAGCGTAGTCCACTTGTTATTCCTTTGAGAGCGAATGACCCCATTGTCGATAAGCTATCCAAAGATAGGACTTTATACTTTTCTGCTCCAAACACGGTAGGGTTCGACGCTGTTCTCGCGCAGTTAAGAAATCGCCTTCAAGTGCAGTTTTCAGCAGCGCGAAAAGGCTTTTTACATTACTACGTACCGGCAGTAGCAAGCTATTTCTTGTTGCTCGCTGAACCAAGTGATACTGCTGATTGGCTCGGTATTCTCTCTGGGGCTTATGTTTACCAGAAGATACACAGTCGACAACCTGAGTGGGTGCATATCCTCGGAGCAAATACCGTAGAAGCATCGTCGTCATTGTGGCAACTGACGGATTCACAGAAAGATGCATTGAACGAAAAGCACACAGAGCAAGAGATACAGCAATGGGCTGAAACGCAAGGCATTGACGTGTTTGACTGGCCCAAACAAAAAGCAGTTAGCCACTTTTGTGCAAAGCATCAAATAGAGAGCCAAGCGTTGATCAATAAGGTTCACTCTCTCCTACATGCAAATGCGATCAGTTTGGACGAAGCATCGTTAACAATCGCACCAGGACAGACTGAAACGAGCATTGTGGAACAATTAGAGAAATGGGTGTCTAGGGAGTATTTAAATGTCTGATAAGTTTTCTTCAGCGCCTGCATGCGATGGCAAAAAGCTTCTTATTGAAGTGACAGGAATACAACATGGAGCAGAGCAGGATTTTGAGTTTTATGATCTAACAGACATGACGCAGCAACCTTCTCTTGAAGCCAAGAAGAAGATAGACCCCGAACTCGATGACACCACGATATACAGCTGGGACTGGAGCGACGAGAAAGAAAATCGTAACGTCTGGTTGAAAGTGGATGCCGACGATGGACCCATTAAGCTACCGTTATTTGAAAATGTAACAGTGACCGAGAGAAAGCAAGACGAGCAAGATTACTTGGTTCACTCAGTGCTTCCGCTCACTCTTTTGCCGTCATATCAGGAATCCGTGACCAATGCGGACCGTGTGGCACCCGTTCGCGCGGGGTATTTATATGTTTTTTATAACCACAAAGCATGGCGAGAGATCCACATTACACCTGAAGACGGGGAAATGTGCTTAAAAGACGTTCATCTCTATCGTTATCGAGAGGGGCGAGATCAACCCTTTAAAGATGAAGAACGTGTGGCGACAGGAATGCCCTTAGGTGAGATTTGGATCCCCGCCAAAGCAAAAAACGAGCAATCCGTTGTTCACGTTGCATTTTCTGAAGTGCAATGGAGTGCGCCCCGTTTGAACTATCTTGAGGCACACCCAGAGCAGTTAATGCAACGTGCTAAACCGCTAGACAGTCTTAATGCGGTTGATGGGTCAGACATACTGAAAGTCACAGCGTTACCTGCTATGCGAGTGAGGGCGCCTGAATTAGAGTTTTTCCTTGCCGAGCCAATGCAACTCAATCGCGATCTCTCCGGCGCTTGGGTTAATCAAACCTATCAAACGGTCAAGGGAGAGCTTGAATCCATGAGGGAAGATGGCGAGTCCGCGCCGAATATGCTCCGGTATTATGATCATCAACCTCACCGCTACGAGTATGGGCTCAGACACTCTGCACTGATGGACATTCTTTCTCCCGAGGCTGGAGAGAGCGAAATGTGGGAGGCGGAATCGACAGACGACTATCTCGCTCAAGCCAAGCAACGTCACTTAAGAGCCATCGTGCTGGATGATCCGCTTTTTGATCTTAGACACCATACTTACCTCGCGCGAAGTGGTGTGGCGTACATGCAACAAATTTACGTTGATATGAGCCAACAACCTCACTATCGCTCTGCGGAGTTGGTGCAAAAGCTCGTTGTTCCTCCCAAGTTTGGCGAAAATGAAAATCCGTCTCATGCTGGGTACGATGAGATGGACACTTTCTTAGGGGGACGTTTTCATCGAACACTGCGCACCGTAGAGCGTCAAATATGCTGCACCGATATAGAAAATTTGCAAGGTTACGTACAAAGCATTATTGAGGAACCGCGGCTGGCTGTGGTGATCCGAGATATCAGCTCACTCAACGATATCAATGCAGCGG
The DNA here is from genome assembly GCF_003390965.1 of Salinivibrio sp. HTSP. Lineage (NCBI taxonomy): Bacteria > Pseudomonadati > Pseudomonadota > Gammaproteobacteria > Vibrionales > Vibrionaceae > Salinivibrio > Salinivibrio sp. HTSP. The sequence goes on along the minus strand of NZ_PXUD01000078.1, from coordinate 3,733 downwards.
CAGCCCAAAAGCTGATAGGGGAAGCGGTATCTGCGCTTTGCGTGAATACGAAAAAACTTGACCAACTCTCTCACTATGAAGATAGAGGGATGTCTCCCTATTTAGATACGGCAAAGAGTATTCTACTGCCCAGTGGTGGATCGGCTTTGCACCCGATACTCTTCCCTGCTGAACAAAGTGTTAGCTTGGACGAGTCGTTGGAACAGCCACCAGAATCGGCTAATCTGGGCGACGGGTTGGCAACGCCGGAGTCACTCGCATTGTGGTTTAAAAAGGGTCCAGATATTCAAGATGAAGACTTGCGCATCTTCGATCTTGGCTTAGTGTCGTCCGCTAACAACAACGAAGAGGGTGCCTTTGCTTCCGTGCGACAGGTTGCGAATACTCTAAATACTATTCTAGGAGGTTATTACGAAACCTTGTTGGAATTGAGCAAAGATTTGGCTGATGAAGCGAAGGTCATTGAGTTTAACAGCGCCTATGCACCTGTTTTGCGGTTAATGAAATCAGCAAATAGTGAAATGTGGGGGGACATTACCTATCAACCCGTCGGTGGAAAGGCGTTTAAAGGGACTGTCGTTGGCGTAGAAGGGCATGGCCTGACTTGGGGCCTAAGTGAGATTGATCGGGAATACATTAAAACCAAGCAAAAAAAAGCACCCATGGCACGTATGTATGAAAATGCGTCAGGGAAATTGGTGGCCTCAACCGGTAAAAATGCGTTTAGATCTAGCGATATACCCGACGTTGATCGCGCACTCGTTGGGCCTAAGTTGCCACTTAAAGTAGTTGTGGTGTCAGAAGACAGCCACGTGGCAGAAGCTTTTAATCAAGCCAACACCCGCCGAGCGTTAAACAATGTGAACCAGACGGCCAGCAATGCCTACGAGGGATTACGTGTTCCTTATTTTATTGCGGTTATTGAGCTTGTTAACCTGATGAATAACGCAAGATATTTTGAAGACGCGTTGAACCGAAAGGATCTTGGTTATTCTTTTGCTCAGGCCACAAGCACTGTTATGGATTTGGGGGTTGCAATTGTTCATGCTTCTAACTTGTACACACAAAATGCCTCTCGACTTGCGACTGTATCAAAGGGCACGGCGTTTACTCTTTATGACGATCTAGCACGTACAATAACCTTCGATGGGGGAAAATCTCATCTAGTGGCAAGAGTTAGTGTTTTGGGCGCTGCCAGCCTTGCCGCAGGCTTTTTAACCGCGGCGATTGCTGGTTGGGATGCGATTCGGCTTTGGCAAAACAATGATATTGATGCCAGTATTGCCAAGGGAATGGTGGCAACAGGAGCCTTAGTTACCACAGTTGCAACAGGGTTATTTACTACCAACGCACCAATACTATTTGGTATGGGCCCAGTGGCTTGGCTAGGTATCGGCCTATCAGTAGCTGGTTTGGTCCTTTATTCATTATGGAAAAATAGCCCTTTAGAAGACTGGATGACGAATGGCCCCTTTGCTAAAGAACCTAATGAAGACTATCAACATCTGTTAGATGCTAAATCGGCGTATGAACACTTGGTAGACTTGTTTTTAACGATATCTGTTAAAAGTTATCATCTCGATAGTCAAACGGCTTTTTCTGAGCAACTGAAAGGCCGTATGCGAGCGCTTGGTGCAACACATATTATTCACGTGAATACGAATCTAGCCTCATTGCTAAACCCAACTAGCCTTGATATCGACTTTTATGCACGTCAAGCAATTGAAAGAAAAACAGTGACGATTAGTCGCGTAGGTAGGCAAGAAGAGAGAGAGATCATCAACATAAGTTCGGCTAATTCAACACTATTAAAGCAAGAAAAAACTGACGAAGGCTATGCGTTCTTTATTAAGTACGAACAACACGTTCCCAAAACAAATATGGAGTCTCGTTTTTTTTCTGGGCGAGTTTATGAACATCACTACTCGCCAGCGTTAATTACAAGGGCTCAGCTTAAAGTCGAAGAGGCTATTTTTCCAGCACTGACGCTGGAGCAACTTGAAGAGGGAAAAGTTAGACCCCCTGTTCCCAGTTTTAATCTAGATGATGATAGCGATCTGGGCTGGGCGAAAGACTCATTAATAATAAGCACACGTGGCTAATGCTCGTAAAACAATTATTTGGTAGCAATTAATGGCATATAATACCGAAAATATCATTCCACAGCCAGCTAAAAGGCCGCACGGTTTTTTGCAACGGCTACTCACTAAAGGGAAAGTTTTCCCCTTTACCAAGGCAAATGACACCATTGCTCTATCTTTGGCTGGAGAGGTTACGCCCTCTTCCCTCAAGGATATTGAAGATGATAATAAATCGTTATACTGGAATGAAGAAAGGTTAAATAGTGAAGCGTTATCCGGATGGTCCCAGTTTTATACATTTTTACTAACAATGTCTAAAGTAATATTAATGTTTTTTTTGCCAGTAGCTTACATGCTAATTCTTTTGTTTTTGGTTTTTGGTTCTGGTGGCTGGAGAGAGGGTTTAGAAGATTGGTCCGTTATTTTTTATACTGTGACTATCTATTTTACGCTTCCCTGCTTACTTATATGGGGCCACTATAAGTTGGTATGTAAAGGCTACTATTCCTTAGCACCTTTTTTGAAAAGCAAACGTGTATATAGCTTAAACCGTCAAACAGGGATGGTGACGCTGTATAAGCGTGGCAATAAAGTGCGCTTTACGCATCCTTTTATTGAATTTGATTGTGTATTGATGTCGGCCCCCAGTCCGCAAGGCCATCTGAACTACAATTTGATGTTAGTTCATCGCTATCAGCCTTACTCTGTGGGTGTACCTATTAGCAACTTAATTGGCACCAACGAGCGTGTGGTGGAGTACCAGCGTCTTTGGAATATGATCCAGCGTTACATGGATGTGAGTCAACCGATGCCAGATCTGTTGGTATTAGAAGAAGCTCGAGCCAAAGACCCTGTAACCGCTGCTCATGATCAACAGACTGGCCGTGATCCGCGTTACTGGCGAGATATGAGCGATGATATCTACAAGAAGACGCTAGCGGAAATAGCCGAAAAACAAAAAACATCGCCCGCCACCGGTCCAAAAATCAATATTTTTGCAGATAGCTGACATGGTCTACAACACTGAGCAACTGTCGCTACAACCCGCTAAACCACCGCACGGTTTTTTGCAACAGCTACTCACTAAGGGGAAAGTGTTCCCCTTTACCAAGGCAAATGACACCATTTCTCTATCTTTGGCGGGAGAGGTTACGCCCTCTTACCTCAAGGATACTGAAGGTGATAATAAATCGTTATACTGGAATGAAGAAAGGTTAAATAGTGAAGCGTTATCCGGCTGGTCTCAGTTTTATACATTTTTACTAACTATGACAAAAATACTATTGATTTTATTTTTGCCTTTGGCCTATTTGGTGTTCCTTTATCCATTATTATTTGGTTATGCTAGTTGGGATAAAAGGTGGGATGATTGGTTAATGGTTTCCTACGATTTAACCCTCTACTTCACGCTTCCTTGCTTGCTTATATGGGCCCATTATAAATTGGTATGTAAAGGCTACTATTTCTTAGCGCCTTTCTTAAAAAGCAAACGTGTTTATAGCTTAAATCGCCAGACAGGGATGGTGACCTTGTATAAGCGTGGAAATAAAGTGCGCTTTACGCATCCTTTTATTGAATTTGACTGTGTGTTGATGTCAGCACCGAGTCAGGGCGAGCGCATGAGTGTTCATTTTTCAACCATCGCCGGTATG
>NZ_PXUD01000014.1:0-1672 GCF_003390965.1 Salinivibrio sp. HTSP | reverse complement strand
GTTCTGTGAGAGGGATGAGGCGGCAACGCCTCACCCTACTCGATATTGCCTGCAAAGGCCACCTTGCAGGCTGTGATTCGCGTGAAAGCTAAAACGCGTTACACTAAGGGCAACTTAATAGACAAGCCTCTCTTTTATCACGGAAAGACTATGCAATACAGTGCAGTTATTCTCGCGGCCGGTAAGGGCACGCGTATGTATTCACAAACCCCTAAGGTGCTTCATACCCTGGCGGGTAAACCAATGGTTGAGCACGTTATCGATACCTGTCACGGCCTTGGCGCCTCGCAAATCCATTTGGTTTATGGCCATGGTGGCGACACTATGCAGCGCGTTTTAGCTCACACACCGGTGAACTGGTGCTTGCAAGCGGATCAATTGGGCACCGGCCATGCCGTACAACAAGCCGCGCCGCATTTTGCTGATGATGAGCAAGTGTTGGTGCTGTATGGCGATGTGCCCTTGATTTCAGAGCAAACCTTAACGCGTTTGCTTGAAGGGCAGCCTGAAGGCGGGATTGGTTTATTAACTGTGCATCAGGACGATCCGACTGGTTACGGCCGTATTGTGCGTGATAACGGGGAAGTGGTCGCGATTGTTGAGCAAAAAGATGCCACTGACAGCCAGCTTGCCATCACTGAAATTAATACCGGTGTGCTGGTGGCCACTGGGCGTGACTTGCGCCATTGGTTATCGCAACTTGATAACAACAACGCGCAAGGCGAGTTTTATCTCACCGATGTGATCGCGCTGGCACATCAACAAGGCCGCTCGATTCAAGCCGTCCACCCTGTGAGTGCGGTGGAAGTGGAAGGGGTGAATAATCGCCTTCAGCTTTCGCGCCTTGAGCGAGAATACCAAAAAATGCAGGCTGAACAGTTGTTGCTCAGTGGTGTGATGCTCAAAGATCCCACCCGTTTTGACTTGCGTGGTCAGCTGCAATGTGGGCAGGATGTGACCATCGACGCCAATGTGATTATTGAAGGCAGTGTCACCTTAGGGGATAACGTGGCTATCGGTGCTGGCAGCGTACTGATTGATTGCGAGATTGACGATAATACATTGGTACGCCCGTACAGCGTGATAGAAGGGGCCAGTGTTGGAGAAGACTGCACGGTTGGTCCGTTCACGCGGTTGCGTCCCGGCGCCGAGATGGCGCGTGATGCCCACGTGGGCAACTTTGTCGAGATGAAAAAGTCTCACTTAGGTGAAGGCTCCAAAGCCAATCATCTGACATATCTGGGGGATACCGAGGTAGGACGCGGCGTGAATATTGGTGCCGGCGTGATCACCTGTAATTACGATGGCGCCAATAAACATAAAACCGTGATTAAAGATAATGCCTTTATTGGTTCGGATTCTCAGCTGGTGGCGCCGGTGGTGATTGGCGAAGGGGTGACTGTTGGAGCAGGCAGTACCATTAGTAAAGATGTCGCTGATGGTCAACTTATCATCACTCGTGCTAAACCCAGAACAATTGAGGCTTGGCAACGGCCGAAAAAAAAGTAGAATATTGACTGATGAGCGCGCATAAGCCGCTTTTTAGCTTGAAAGGCGAAAAGTTGTGCGGTTGGTAAAATCAGGTGTTGACTCCTGATAAAAACCAGCCTATTATGCGCGCCTCAGTTGGGGTATCGCCAAGCGGTAAGGCAACGGGTTTTGATCTCGTCAT
>NZ_PXUD01000077.1:0-63701 GCF_003390965.1 Salinivibrio sp. HTSP | reverse complement strand
TGATTCAAAATCCATATACATTCCCACGCGGGAGCGTGGGAACGAGTTAATCAACTCCAATCCCTTGCTAAAAACGGTTAATTGAACTATAGTTTGTACGTTACTTTGTACCGTTTGGGGTTCAATATGAGTCGTATTCATTTCGATCAAGATATTCAGCCGTTATCTGAATTTCGTGCAGGTGTAGCTTCTTACATCAAACAAATCAATGAGACTCGCCGTCCATTGGTCATCACACAGCATGGCAAAGGTGTAGCTGTTGTTCTCGATGTTGCAGAGTATGAAGCAATGCAAGAGAAGATCGAGTTACTGGAAGAAATGCGTACAGCTGAAGCTCAATTAGCTTCAGGCCTTGGTGTTTCAAATGATGATTCTCGTGCTCAAGTACTGGGGCGCATTAAGAAATGAAAGTAGTTTGGTCTCCACTAGCGCTTCAGAAATTAGGCGATGCAGCGGAATTTATTTCTTTGGATAATCCACCTGCGGCGGAAAAGTGGGTAAACGAAGTTTTTGACAAAACTGAACTACTTGGAAGTATGCCTGAAATGGGGCGCTTTGTTCCTGAACTGCCCAATACTAACTATCGTGAAATAATTTTTAATCACTATCGTATTATCTATAGCTTAAGCCATGAGATCCGCGTACTAACAGTTCGTAATTGTCGTCAAATGTTGTCGGAAGATGACGTGTAAAACTGTGTTATAACGAGTATGTCTTCAATCACTAAATTTTGGCGAGTTTTTTCATCCCACATCACGCTGTCTCTGAGCATCGAATTTAAGATCCCCACCATATTGCGTACTATGAGGCGTTGTAGCTCAAAGAACTGAGTCTATCGATGCACCTCTGTCGACTGGCACAACTGCATCCAAGCCTCGGCGGTGCGTGAGACATAGCGCTCGCCGTGCCAGACTAACCCGAGTTGCCATTCAATCGCTGGGCTTATCGGTTTCACTAGTAATAACTCACTGTCTTCCAAGCTGGCGCTGAGGCGCTGGCATAGAGGCGCGGGTAAAAACGCCACCCCCGCACCACTTTTCACCAAGGCGGCTAAAAAGTCCCACTGACTGCTACGCGCGGCAATGGTGGGCTGATAACCATGCTCTTCACAGCGGGCAATAATCCGATCGCTTAAGGTAAATTCGGCGCTATACAGATAAAACGGCTCGTCTTTCACTGCCTGCCACGTCAGGCTTTTTTTCGCGCGCCACGCCGCTTGATTAGGCAACACAGCATAAATGGGGTGAGTTTGTAGGGGTAAACTTTGCAAGCACTCAGGCTGGGTGTCGGTGAGCATGGTGATTGCCACATCAATCTCGCCATTGATCAGCGCTTGTTCGGTGCGCCGCCCACCGTATTCGACAATACTGAGCGCCACGTTTGGGTACCGTTGGCGGTACTCACGCAACACATTGGCATACAGCGGCCCTATCATCGGCGGCATTCCCAACCTAAGCTGGCCGCGCGCCAGTTGGTTAAGATCGTCCAGTTCGGTATTTAGCTGCTCGAACTCGGCAATAATACTCTGCGCGCGCTGATACACCACCTCACCAGCATCGGTTAACCAAAACCGCCTTCCCTCTCGGTGCAACAACGGCTGACCCACATCTTGCTCAAGGTTACGCACCATTTTACTGATTGTCGGTTGCGTCACATGCAACGACGCCGATGCGGCGGTAAAGCTCTGCTGTTCCACTAAGGCAACAAAATAGCGCAACGCACGAATATCCATAAACGGCCCTTAAAAGCTAATCGTTAACCATGCCATTTTGGCATAGTTGATGGCGAAAAAAGCAGAGGAACTGGCACTTATTACCATGCGTCACTTGGTTACACTTTTGGCAGCATGAAACAGCCTCTCATTAAGTCTCGCTCACCGCGTTTGATACCTGCTTCTTTTGCCAAGCTCTCCCATTTCGACACGGCTTGGGCGACTTGATGATAAATCTTGTCAGCTGTTTTCACATCGAGTTGAAAGTACTCTGCCACCTCAAACGCTAGGTCAATATCTAAAGCATTATCTTTGTCGTCAATATTTAAGTGCAGACCGTGGGCATGTTGTGTTGAATTGATGTCGTAAGCGGGTGACAGTCGCCAACCTGTCGTGTCAAAAATAAAGCCATGATTACGTAGGTGATCGTCACTATTGGCAACCATGATATTAAACAGTATACGCCTCCAAAGCTGTGCCAAGTCCGCCCGCGTATTAGAACCATTCTGGATAAGAAATTCCGCTAACTCTAAGTAGCTCGCTCCATCATCATTGCCATCGAAATATTCAAGCTGTGTCATTGCTGACGTAAATTGCAGTCTCCTGCCGTCATCGGTACGATCAAATCGCTTAGTCAGGAAAATATGGTGGTCTGAACCAATGGCCTGCACTTTACATTCAGCCATATTGATCCCAGAGTCCAAGGCCATTTGGTACACCAAGTATTCCCACAGGCCAATATCATAATCGTCATACCGACTTGGAAACTTTGCCAGCCATAAAGTACCATCGACATCTCTTACAGAAGCTTTCGGCCTAGCTCCGCCCAACGATGACCCTGGCGAGATAAGCATATTCAACCATTTGAGGTAGTCAGGATTATCAAAGTCGGGTTTGTTCTCGATGCCTTGCGCTGCATGTTCTAGCTCCGCGAGTGAAGTCATAGCCGGAGCCGCCAGATCGTCATTGTCGTCAAGAAAATTGCCACTATGCTCGGTGCAAAACCTTAAAGCGCCCATTCTAAAAGAGTCATGAACACCGAGGAGATAATCGGTTTCGTATAATGTGTTCGCTCTACGTCCCTCAATGCGGGCTATAACAGCCTCTCGACGTTGCATCAGCAAGCGCCCCCATCGATCAGGGCAAGAATCCAAGAATATCTTGAAGTTTTTGTCATCTTCAGCGTGCTGCTCGCCGCTATATAAATGAAGGCAAGGGTCGATTTGAGAAGCATACTTAGATTTAAGCCAGGCCTTGTCGTAGCAAAAGCTGAAATGCTCTTTACCACGGATTCGCGATGCTCTCAATGTCCCAATAAACAAGGGCGGCTCAGTTTCAATCCAATCAGCGTAGACAAAGATTTCCATTCGTTTGATGCCCTATCGTCTCGTTTTTAACAACTCGATATCTTGCAGCTTCCTACCAAGTTCATCATCGAGCGCGACTTTACCTAGATCGTCTAACAAACCGAGTACGGCTAGCACATTAACATAATGGCCTAACGACACTGTCGGATCGCCTTTTGTGATTTTTCGTAGTGTTGGTTTCGAGATCCCTGTGCGCTGATGCATTCTATCTTGACTGATCCCTCGACGTTTCATCGCCAATAAGATGTTTTCACCCAATTGATGCAATATTTTCATCTGCCGCGGGAACACAGTGGCACCGCGTTTGGGTGGCGCTTCCTTATCATACTTCATCATAATGATACTAAAACTCGATAAATATTAAATTTATGAAATTATAGTTTCATATCACAATGAAATCAAAGACAATCCGCTAGGACTCGATTTTGCCGAAGCCAACATGACGGACTTCCCATAAAATGAAACTATAAATTATTTTTATGAAAACATATGAAAATATAGTTTCACTTTTAGTGCTAGGCATGTATGACGAAAAACTGATTCCTCACGGGACTAGGTCGTCGCTAACGCAGCTTTATCGCTCAACAAATCATGCCATTTTGGCATAGTTTAAATAAAAAAAAGTCACTTTATTCACTCTCTGCCAAGACGTAAACTATGAGCCATCTCACAGATTCTTGGCACGCCTTCGATGCAATTGATTAAAAACGCCTTAATTACCTTACTGCAAGTCTTTGTCTTAGCAGGCATTTGGTTTTTGTCTGATTGGTTGGTCACAACCTTTGCTATTCCACTACCGGCCAACCTCACCGGTATGTTGCTGTTGTTAGGCGCATTAATGTTGAAAATTGTCCGTGCCGATTGGTTGCGCCGCGGGGCAGCGTGGCTGTTAGCCGAGATGTTGCTGTTTTTTGTGCCGGCGGTGGTGGCGGTGGTCAACTACCAAGATTTATTGCTGCAAGAAGGCGGTAAGATCATGGTTGTACTGATTTTAAGCACCGCGATGGTGATTGCGTCAACCGCTTGGGTGGTCGATAAAGTGTATCGTTTTGAGGTTAAAATGGCGCGCCGCCGCAGTAATCACCACCACACGCACCACCCTGATCTAAAACCGGAGTGCTAAGCCATGATGTCTGCCTTACCGACTTGGCTTCATGCCTCGTTATTGAGCGTCACTTGCTTTTTAATGACCCTTGGCTTCTATTACATGAGCAAATGGCTGTATCGCCGCCACCCCTCCATTCTGGTGATGCCATTGTTACTCGCGCCCTTGCTGATTGTCGCGGTGGTGGTTGGGTTTAAGATCCCGTATCAAGACTACATGGCGCAATCTTACTGGCTGCTTTGGCTGCTGGGCCCAGCGACCGTGGCGTTTGCGATCCCTGTGTATGATAACCGCGCGCTCATCCGCCGCCATTGGTTGTCGCTATCGATAGGCGTCACAGTGTCTGTGCTGGTCGCGATTACCAGTACTGTGGTGCTAGCACGGGTGTTTGAGCTGTCTGAACTGCTGCAACGCAGTTTGGCGATGCGCTCAATCACTACCCCTTTTGCCGTAGAAGCCACTAAAGCGATTGGCGGACAAAGCGATCTCACTGCGCTGTTTGTGGTTCTCACTGGGGTGATTGGCATGGCGATTGGTGAGAGTATTCTGACCGTGATTGCAATTCGCTCACGCTTAGGACGCGGCGCAAGTTTGGGCGCATCAGCACACGGAGCGGGCACTGCTAAAGCTTATCAAATAGGCCATGCCGAAGGGGTGGTGTCGAGTGTGGTGATGATGATTGCTGGCATGGTCACTGTGTTGCTTGCCCCTGTGTTGGGTCAGCTGCTTTGGTAGGTGATCGCTAAGGGCTTTTCTGCGCTACGTTATCTGTAACAACAGAAAAGTGGGAGAGGATGAAAGTTTCTGCTTGGCGCGCAGGTCTTGATTCTCACCAACTCTAATAACGAGGCAATAATGAAACAGCGTAAGTCAATGTGGCGAGTCATCGCGTTTACAGCGTTCAGTTTGCTATCGATAGCAAGTTATGCAGCGGTGAAAGATACCGCCACCACAGACCAAGGCTATCAAAAGGCGACCCTTGCTGGCGGCTGCTTTTGGTGTACTGAAGCTGATCTTGAAAAGCTCGACGGCGTGATTGATGTGGTGTCTGGCTACTCAGGCGGTGAGCTGGAAAATCCCACCTATAAAGAGGTCTCGTCCGGCACCAGTGGGCATATTGAGGTGATTGATGTCACCTATGACCCTAACGTCGTGGATTACGAACAGGTGCTGGATCAGTTTTTCCGTCATATCGATCCCACCGATGACCAAGGATCGTTCGTTGACCGTGGCCCGCAATATCGTCCCGCGATCTTTTATCGCTCTGAAACGCAAAAACAAATTGCTGCCGATTTTATGGCGGAAATTGACGCGTTAGGCGTGTTCAAAAAGCCGCTCAAAACCGAGTTGATCCCATTCGAGAAATTCTGGCCAGCAGAAAGTTACCATCAGGATTATTATAAAAACCACAGCGTGCGTTACAGCTATTATCGCTACGCATCGGGTCGTGATCAGTATCTGGACGAGATTTTTAGTGATGATCGCAAAGACAATCCGGTCACCTTGCGTGAGATGATTGATGCGCAAAAAGCGGAAGAGATGACATCAACGAACACCCGCTACTCGCGCCCCTCGGATGAGAAAATCCGCGCGATGTTGTCAGATATGGAATATGAAGTCACACAAGAAGACGGCACTGAGCCTGCGTTCCAAAACCCGTATTGGGACAACAAGCAAGCGGGAATTTATGTGGATATCGTTTCGGGTGAGCCGCTGTTCTCCTCCACCCATAAATACAAATCCGGTACCGGCTGGCCGAGCTTCACGCAGCCCATCGATAAGCAGTATGTGGTCACCAAACCGGATAACTCCCTGTTCTACACGCGCACCGAGGTCCGCAGCAAAGTCGCCGATTCGCACCTTGGCCATGTGTTTGAGGATGGTCCCGCACCCACCGGCTTGCGCTATTGCATGAACTCAGCCGCGATGCGCTTTGTACCGGTCGATAAAATGGCCGAGGCGGGTTATGAGGATTATCTTTATCTGTTTGAATAACGCAACCAGTGCGTGATTGGCTTGTAAACCTGCGGTAGAGTAAAGCTCTACCGCTTTTTTACGCGAGGCATTGGATGCACACGATATTGATCACTGGATTTGAACCCTTCGGCGGCGAGAGTGACAACCCGTCTTGGCAAGTGGCAAAAGCATTAGAAGGCTGGCAGCCTAATGAGGAGTGCATCGTTAAAGCCGTGCGGCTGCCCTGCACTTTTGAAGACAGCTTATCGACGTTACACAGCGCGTTGGAATCGCTCAGTCCGGTGATGGTGATTGCCCTTGGCCAAGCCGGTGGCCGCGCCGAGATAAGTTTTGAGAAGGTGGCGATCAATTATCAGGACGCGCCCATTCCCGACAACGCCGGTAAGCAGCCGCATGGTACGCCGGTGGTGTCATCTGGGCCCAATGCCTATTTTTCTACCTTGCCTCTCAACCGTTTAGTGAACGCGTTAAACGAAGCCCATCATCCTGCCAGTATTTCTTATACCGCCGGCACCTTTGTGTGTAATCACGTGTTTTATGGCTTGATGCATGCGCTGGCTCATCATACTGAGGTACGCGCCGGCTTTATTCATATTCCCTACAGCCCAGCACAAGCGTGCAAACACCGCGCCCCGAGCATGCCGGTGGCTGATGTGGTGGCAGCAATGAAGATAGCCATCGAGTTGAGTTTATTGGATGATGATGTCACCGCCGTGTGTGAAGGAATGTTGCACTAACGCGCGGTAGATGGCGCTCAGACGATGACGCTCAAACAAGGGCGCTTAGTAGGTGGAGCACAGTGGCGGATACCGTGCTCCTAACCTAATCGCTTAAAACAGCCACTCAGTGACGAGAGCGTTGTCAGTCAGCACGCTATCGAGAAAGGCAAACAAGTGCGCATTCATCGGTGCCGTATCAAAGGCACGAATGGAGGCAGGGTCTTGAATAAAGCGCTTGTTAGCGGCCTCGCCCTCTGGATAGGCGGCTTGCAGTAAGCCTTCAACCGCCAGCGACGTCAACTCAAGGTGGCATTGAAAGCCATACACCCGTGGTCCGTACTTCACGATCTGGCGCGGACAGCCTTCGCTGCTAGCCAATACACGACTATTGGGTGTCAGCCCCGGCATATCATTGTGCCAATGACCCACAATTTCTTGCGGCGCGAAGTGCGGAATGTGCTCGTCGATGTGGCCATCTTCGCTTAATTGGATGGGGAAGTAGCCAATCTCGGGTTCAGGACTTGCCTGATACGGCGCGCCCAAGGCTTCACCAATCAGTTGCGCGCCGAGGCAAATCCCTAATACCGCACTCCCTTGCTCGATACACTGCTTAATCAACGCTTGCTCGCGCTGACTATCAAAATGCGGACACTCTGACTGTGGCGTATCTGGACTTTGCGGCCCACCGAGTACCACCAGCAGATCAATGCCTTCACCGCTTTCTGGCAATGGCTCGCCCCGATACAAATGACTGGTGGTTACATGATAGGCTCGCTCGTCACACCAATCTAAAATGGCACCTGGGCCTTCAAACGCCTCGTGAATAACAAGATGGACGCGCATTCCTCACTCCTTGGGATTTGTTTTACGCACGATTGCGGCTAAGCATACTATATTGAGCGTCGGCCTCAAGCCTTGCCCACCTCGAGTGGCGGGCGCGCCACAAACGCTTGAGTCAGCAACTGAAACAGCTGCTCAGTTCCCGGCAGTTCATCTAGGTGCGCGGCTAATGGAGTATGCACCTCGGCCTCAATGCGATCGGCGTAACCACAAAGCTGATTACACAGCGATACAGGGGCAACAATATGTTGGCAATCCGCATCAATCAGCAAACACGCTTGCGCCAGCATCACCGTTTGTTTGGCATCGCCTGTGCCCGCACCTAAACGCAGGATACGCTGGGCAGTTCCCACCACTTTTTTGCCGTAAATATTGAGGTTGTAGTCACCATCACAATACGAACCGGGCGTGTCGCCCACCGTCGTTGCAATGCCTAACTGATGGAAAAAAGACTGTAAAATGGTGCAAAAATACTGGTAAGCCGTCTGGATATGATACGGCGTGTTAGCCGGCCACACCGTCAGATAAGACACGTTAATCATGCCGGGCAGTTGCGGCACCGGCGCGCCGCCAGTCCGTCGGCTTTGCACTTGCCACCCTAACGACGATAATGCGCGGCGTAATTCAGGCGTTTGGGGCCATTTTTGGCCCGCTGGCAGTACCAAGGTTTGCGCATCTGGCTGCCAAAGCAGTAATGCCTCATTGAGTTCGCCCTGCTCTACTCGGTGGATCAGCGCCTGCTCTTTCTCAAATGCAGATGCTACCGACAGCGAGGGATAGCGCAGAATCGTTTTTTGAGTCACCGTCATGCCCTCGCTGTCGTCTCGTTCACTAATTGCGCGATTAACCGAATAAACGCTGCCAAATGCTTGGGTTGCGTTTGTCGTGGTACTCTTCACGCAAGGCATCGATTTGGCGCATGCCTTGTTTTGCTTGGTCGAGGTCACCTTGGCTCAGCGCCGTCTCAATCTCATCCAGGGTCACCGCCAGTTTATCGAACCCTTCCATAAAGGTATCCGCTTTTTCTGGTGGGTAGCTGCCGGCTTTGGCTTGCGCGACCAAGGTTTCTAATTTCGCGACCGGTGCTTGCATGGCTTCAATGCTTTGTGCACTGGCGGCTTCTTTGAAGGTCATTTTCATTTCTTTCATGATCGGCTTAAGCTCAGAGGCTGAAACGTTCAACGACAGCAGCACCGCCATCGCCCCCGTGAGTATGACTTTCTTCATTTTTGCTCCATGTGATTGTTTTTTAGTAATAATAATGCGCCAGTATCTTACTCACTTCTCGGGGTATTGCCTAGCATAGAAGCGTAAAACAATGTAAAGCACTTACACATTCCGCATCCAGATGGTATGATTAATTGTAAATGATAATGATTTTAAGTTAGATAATATGAAACAGCCAAACTATCACCTCGCTCACGTTATCGATACCCAAACCGTCACACCCAATATGCAACGCTTGACCTTACAAAGCGACGCATTCGCGAACTTCCCCGCTGACTGTGAAGGCGGCTATATCAAGTTACTGTTTGATAAAGCGGGACGCACTGATCTCAGTAGCGTAGCTGAGGGCGAGCGCCCCGTGATGCGCACCTACACCATTCGCCGCTTTACGCCTGATCAGCAGCAAATTGAAGTGGATATGGTTCGCCACCAAATCGAACGAACCGACTGTGGCTTTGCCGCGCGCTGGGCGCTAAATGCCCAAGTGGGTGATACCATTAACATTGCCGGCCCTGGAACGATTGCGCCGATTAATCGCGACGCGGATTGGTTCTTTATGGTTGCCGACATGACCGCGTTGCCGGCACTATCAGCCAAGATCAAAACCCTACCTCGCGATGCCAAAGGCTATGCGGTGATCCAGCTCGATACCGCGGAAGATGCCCAACCACTCGACGCCCCCGCAGGCATGGAGATTATTTGGCTAACCACCCCGACATTGGCCGAAACGGTAAAAGCACAGCCTTGGTTAGCCGGGCAAGTGTCCGTGTGGTGTGCCTGTGAATTTGAAAGCATGCGCGCAATGCGCCAATATTTCCGCAATGACCATGACGTTGAGCGTGAATTTATCTACATCAGCAGCTATTGGAAAAATGGCGTGACCGAAGAAGGCCACAAGGTGATCAAGCGTGAAGATGCGGAGAGACAATGTTAAATCGAGACCCTCACCTTTAACTAAGGTCTTTTAAAAAGACTGGTAAAACACGCTACTTGTTCATTTTAGGCGTACTATCGTCATTTTTATCTTGATATAAAAATGCTTTAGGTGGCTTACCAACCAAAGACGTTACCATATAAGAAAACGCACTATGAGTCGCATAGCCCAGCTCTTGGGCTATGATACCCGTTGGCACTCTCATCGCCGCCATATCGATAGCCTTCGACAAAAGAGCTTGATGTTTCCACTGCCTAAACGTCATTTGTAATTCCTGTCTAAATAGCCTCGCAACCGTGCTCTCACTTGCGCCTACTTGACCCGCGAGGGCAGAAAGTGTTGTCGTTTGTAACGGTGACTGAAGAAATAAGTCGCATAAATGTCGCAACCGTTTATCTTCTGGCATAGGTAGGCCAAGAGCGACTTTTTTAGCTTGCCTCACTTCTGAGCTTATGAGTGTGCACATTGCACTGTATGTCTGCTCGCCGATCTTTTCGGTCGTCTGAGTTGCAATACGCTTGACTAATTCACTGAGCAAAGTACTGACCTGAAAACAGCGACAGACTCCCCACTCTTTACGCCATGTTTCGCCGTGAAAGTAACAATTAGTTTGGAACATATAGACAGAGAATATTTCTGCCTTTTCAAGTAATGAAGAGTCATGGGCAACACCAGGAGGGATCCAGACTGCATGTTGCGGCGGCACCAAGTACGCAACCTGCGGGGTTTTGACCTGCACGACGCCGGTATCAGAGAACACTATCTGTCCCCAGGGATGGTGATGGAGCGCGACTTCCGCACGCTCAACGACCTGTTTGGCGATAGCCCGGATCGGCGTTTGTTCATTCAAATTCAGATGCGTCATGGGCTCCATGGACGGATCACGGTGGATTGACTGATTCTCGATAGTTTTTGCCATATATGCGAAATTCACTCAGCTCCATTCCTAGTATAAATAGTTAACTCGACAATGTTGATATGGCGAGTCATCGAGCTCCAACCATGAAAGCAAAACACACTTTTCTATTATAAACAATTATATGAGTGAGACATGAGTCAGTTATCTATTTCAACTTCAGAGAATAAGACGAGCCCAAGGCGATACAGCACAACGACTGTTAGCAATGGAGGCTTAACATGAAAAACGCAAACAATAGTGAAAACACTATGTTCAGCAAAGCGCAGCGTTGGGTCATCGTCAGCTTGATCTTCGGGGTTTGTTTACCACTGATAGATGCCACGATTCTGGGGGTGGCCCTGCCGGACCTGTCCACCCGCCTCTCAGCGTCCGTCACCCAAATACAGTGGGTTTCTGTGCTGTATACCCTGGCTGCTGCCGTGACGGTGACGGTGTGTGCCTGGGCAACCCGGCAGTGGGGAGCGAAAGCATTCTGGATCACCGGACTGGTGGTTTTCACTGTAGGCTCTGGATTGTGTTCAGTCTCGCCAACAATCAACTGGCTGCTGGTGAGCCGCGCTGTACAGGGAGTCGGGGCCGGGATCCTAATGACCGTGATGCAAACCGTTTTGGTCCAAACCGTGGGTAAACCATTGCTGAAAACAGCGATGGCGACGATGGCGATACCGACAGTCCTGGCCCCGATCGCCGGGCCGCTTCTGGCGGGGTACCTCCTTCATAGTGGCGACTGGAGAATGATTTTCTATATCAACCTGCCAATTGGATTGGTGGGCATTGTGCTGGGTTGGGTGATGATTACTAATGATGACGTTCAGCAAGTGCGGCAGCCTAGCGACGCGCCCTCACAGGCGAACAACCGGTTTGACGGACTTGGATTTATGTTACTCGCGCCGGCACTGGTCTTGTTGATGTACAGCCTGTCGTCTTTGTCTGATCTCGGCCACCAGGGAGGGGGGCATTGGCTTGAAACTGGAGGAGCATCTTTTATCGGTGCCAGTTTGTTGCTCCTGTTTGTGCGGCATACACGAAAACGAAGCCAGCAGCCGCTCATCCGGTTAAAAGTTTTTAGCGTGGGATCCTTTAGTGCCTCAATGGGTTTGCTATTTCTCTCGAGTATCAGTTTTTACGGTGGGCTATTTGCGCTGCCCCTGATGTTTATTCAGGGATTTGGACACAGTGAATGGCTGGCCAGTGTGTGGGTCGGCGCGCATGGCCTTGGGGCGTTGGTTTCCCGTCCCCACCTAAAAAACCTGTGTGAGCGACTTGGCGTCGGGAATACCACGTTGCTGGGCTGCAGCCTTGCTGTTATGGGAACCGTGCCGTTTCTATGGCCGGGCATTCAGGGAAGCGATCCCCTCATCGCGTTGACCATGGTTCTACGTGGTGCAGGCATTGGGTTGTTGACCTTATTGGGGATGTCGCATGCTTATCATGACTTGGAGCCAACACAAACCCCGGATGCCAGTGCGTTATCACGGCTCCTAACCTTGCTGGGTGCCTCTGTCGGACCGGCGATGGTCGCGATACTGTATGTGCAGGGCGCACACTCGGCATCATTTCAACCGGTACTGATGGGATTAACCCTAGTCACGTTATTATGTGCAATACCATCAGTACGGCTCATGAAAGAGGAACTAAAAACCAAAGCTACATCATAAACTGCCACACGCCAATCATTATGGTTGAGGCTCATACCTCAACCATAAGTCAGTACACTCTAAGGCAAGCTATTGTTCATCCTGCTTGTCGAGCAAGTCGAAGAAGAAGGCATATTCCAATGCATCTTCTTTAATCCGCTTAAAGCGCCCCGATGCGCCGCCGTGGCCGGCTTCCATGTCGGTTTTAAACACCAGCGTATGGTTGTCGGTTTTGAGCTCACGCAGTTTCGCGACCCATTTCATTGGCTCAAAGTACTGCACTTGTGAGTCATGCAAGCCTGTGGTGACCAACAAGTTGGGGTAGTCTTGCGCGCTGACATTGTCGTACGGTGAATAACTGAGCATGTACTCATAGTAGGTTTTGTCATTCGGGTTACCCCACTCGTCATACTCGTTGGTGGTCAGTGGAATCGACTCATCCAGCATGGTGGTAACGATATCCACAAACGGCACATGCGCCGCCACCCCTAAATACAACTCTGGCGCTTGGTTGATGATCGCCCCCATTAACAAGCCACCGGCTGAGCCGCCGACCGCAAACACCTTGTCTTTATCGCCGTAGCCTTGCGCAGTCAGCGCTTTGGTCACATCAATAAAGTCGTTAAAGGTATTCTTTTTGGTAAGCTTTTTACCATCGTCATACCAAGGACGACCTAGCATTTCAGAGCCGCGAATATGGGCAATCGCAAACACAAAACCGCGATCCAACAAGCTTAAACGCGTGGTAGAGAAAGTGGGCTCCATAGTGGCGCCGTAGGAGCCGTAACCGTATTGATAGAGCGGATTGGTACCATCTTTTTTGAAGCGGTCTTTACGATACACCAAAGACACAGGGACTTTCGCACCATCACGTGCGGTGATCATCACACGCTCTGACTGGTAGTTGTCCGGATTGAAATCGCCCAGCACTTGGTTTTGTTTGAGCATTTCACGCTCGCCCGACGCCAAGTCAAACTCGTAATAGGTGCCCGGTGTGGTCAAGCTGGTGTAATACACACGCACCGCAGAATTGTCCATTTCCGCATTGCCGGTCAGGTAGGACGCATAAGCTGAGTCGTTAAACGTAAGCTGATATTCCTCCCCAGTGGTGAGGTTACGCACCGTGGTACGCGGCAAGCCATTTTCGCGCTGCTCGTACACCAAGTGGTTGTCGAACAAGGTGAAATCAACCAACTGCACTTTATCATTGGGCGCGATCACATCTTGCCATTGGCTGCGATCGTCACGCTCGCTTTGATGAACCTTCATCAAGCGGAAGTTCACCGCTTGGTAGTTGGTATAGATGTAATACCACTCACCACGCTTCGCCACGTCATATTCTATGCCGGTTTCTCGCGGATAAAACGCTTGAGCGGTGGCATTCGGATCATTGGCATCCACGAGCGATACGCCGCTGGTTTCAGTGCTAGAGTGCCAAATAAAGATTTGCTCACCGTCTTTGCTTTTGCTCAAGCCGGTGTAGTAGCTGGTATCCGTTTCTTCGTAAATTAAATCATCAGCGGATTGCGGCGTGCCCAGACGGTGGCGATAAACCTGATACCCCAGCAAGGTTTGCGGATCTTTTTTGATGTAGTAGAAGGCTTGGTTGTCGTTCTGCCACACAATACTGCTCGAGGCGCCTTCAATTTTATCATCGAGATACTCACCGGTGGTGAGGTCTTTGACTTGAATGGTATAAACGCGGCGGCTGAGGGTATCTTCCCCATAGGCTAATAGGTTTTCGTTTGGGCTGACGCTCAGTTGGCCAATGCTGTAAAACTCATGCCCTTTCGCGAGCGCGTTAACATCCAAAATCACCGTTTTGTCGGTGCCGGCAAAGTCTTTCGCACGCACGTAAGTGCGGTATTCATTCTCGCCTTCCACTTCGCTGGAATAGAAATAACTGCCTTTTTTGACGGGAACCGAGGCATCGTCTTTGACGATACGCCCTTTTATTTCATCGAATAGTTTGGCCTGCATTGGCTCAGTGTGCGCGAGCACCTGATCGGCATAGGCGTTTTCTTGATTAAGATGAGCGATCACATCGGGATCTTGGCGTGCATCATCACGCATCCAATAGTAGTTATCCACGCGCGTGTCGCCGTGAATGGTCATTTCATGAGGGATTTTTTTCGCGACAGGCGCACTCAGTTCGCCTGGGCTGGAAGCTTTCACGTGTGACTCTCCTTGAAAACTGCACCCTGAGAGCAAAGACACCGCCAGTGCTCCGGTGAGTAAAATGTGTCGGGACATACTTTTCCTTCAGGTTTATTTAGCCATAACAGTAATTTAACAAACAAGCATCTCTTTACTGACCTGAGGGCATCAAGCAAGTTCCAATAAACAATCTTCTTTTTATCGTTCGTAAAATGACTCTCATTCTAATGCGTCCGGGGTACAAACATCATTGTTTTTAGCTTTAAACGGCAAATTACCGTGTTTTAGCCGTGTGGGGTTAAATCATCGACACACTTCGTAGACGTAAAGAATGGCCGCTCGCAACAGCATTACGCCGGCACGAGCATCATTGCCGATTGGGCGGCGACATCAATGCCCTGCTCGCTCGAGACCGTGACGCCCGTTAGCATATCGCGCCAATCATTTTCCAGCGTCACTGAGAGTGATTGCGGCTCCAGGGATTTATTTAACACCAATATGCCTGCCTCTCCCCGTTGAATCACCAACCAGTCATCGGTCGCCTCCAAGACACGCATGGGCTCACCATGGGTCAAATTATGGAAGGCGATCATTTGCACCATCTTTGGATCTTTCCACGCATTTTGCCAGCGTGGTTGGCCGTCTCCCCCTTTGATACCACTGGTATCAAGATCGGTATAAATCAGTGGCACGCCACCATCACGCCCCAAGATATACGCGTAAGCCAGCCACTCGCTCGCTTCGTCCATCACCAAATCCAAGAAAACCTCATTGTTGGGAATGTCATGGGTAATGGCAAACGTGATTGCACGCCCTTTCGATAAGGCTTGGCCGAAGCAATAAGGGTCAATCAATGATTTGAGGCTGCCTTGGTTGGAAAACGCCTGATAAAGCGTTGAGAACAGCGGAAAGTCGTAGGCACCTAAACATGTTTCTTGTAAATAGGGAGCCAGAAAGAGTTCATATTCTTCTTTGCTTGCGCCACCGTCGGTGATGATTTCACCAAAAATATGCGCATCATGGGTAATATCATCGGTCCACACGCGTTTGAGGTGTTCTAAGGTCATATGCTTGGCCGCATCAATCCGAAACCCTTTGACACCAATTGCTTTCAACGCCTTAAGGTAAGCACGTTGCTGCGCGATCACATGATCACACACTCGCAGTGTTGGTAACCCTGGATCGCTGGGCCCACCGCTAATACGCCCGTTTTGTACTTGCCAGGTGTCCTTCCAATCTTGTATGCCAAACGCATCAACGAAGTCCTGCTCAGTAAACAGTGGCTGAGATAAATCACCGAACAATGTCAGTTCGCGATAGCGCTCTTCATGTGCTTGATAGGTTGCCATCACCGTTTGGCTGGGATAATTCAAGTCAGTGCGAGCGTGCGCTTCATTGGCCATATGATTGAAAACCACATCGACGTACGTAAACACACCAACATGGTTTAACGCTGCCACCATGGCTTTGAAATCCGTTGTGTTTCCGAGCGCATTTTCAATGACACGATAATCTTGCGGCTGGTACCTAAGCCACCAACGTTCATCTTGCTCGCTTTTCATCGGAGGGGACACCAGCACCGAGCCATATCCTAACGCCCTAATCTCCGCCGCGCGCCGGGCAATATCCGCGTACTTCCAATCAAAAGCATGCAAGATAACGTTGGCTCTTGATGATTGGGTCTCTTGTAAACCGTTCATATCTTCCTTATCGCGTTCGCGCATCACCGTGTTTCCGTTGTAGATGGGCTTATTCAATGATCAAAATTATAAACGCTATATACGTGCCGCCCTCCTCCTTTGTCCGCTTGTGTAAGGATGATAAGTAAGGCGTAGTGGGTGTCTAGCTAAGGGGCAGGCACGCTCGTCACCCAGTGTACCGGACTTCATAGCGGTTAGGGGAAAGCAGCGTTGGGCCTTCAAGTGGGTTAGCTACCCGCTTTGGCTAAGGAATAGAGCGTAGGGGGAACACTTTGAACGTGTTTTTTCCTCCATGCTTAGCCTGATAAAGCGCATCATCAGCTTGGGCTAACAAGCAATCAATATCGAGCGCTTCGGTGGTGGTGGTCATCCCGATGCTGGCAGAGAGGGTCATTTCAAGCGCTGAGCCGCTGTTTTGAACCGCGCGGAGCAGTTCTGCCGATAACTGTTGCGCACTAGCACTATCACAGTAAGGCACCACGACCGCAAACTCTTCTCCCCCCAAGCGTCCGACAATCCCATTATCATCAACGACTTGCTCAAAAGTCTCAGCACAATGTATCAGTACTTTGTCGCCGACCGAGTGGCCAAATGAGTCATTGATGGCTTTAAAGTCATCCAAATCAATCATCAACACACTGATTGGAAAAGCGGCGGTCTCAACACGCCGTTTCGCTCTCGCCAAAAAGGCGCGGCGATTAAACAGTCCGGTTAAGCTATCTCGAGTCGCTTCGCGTTGGAGCTTCTCGTGCACGCGCTCCAGCTTATACAGAAAGATAATCAGGGTGTTAATCACGCTATAGGCGATGCCCGATAGAATCAGCCCTGCTTGTATTAGCGAGGTGCCCAGCAGTTGCGTAAATAGATCAGGATAGAGATGGGCAAATATCGCTCTGCCGACATAAGCAGCACTGAATCCCCCCATCACCATCATCAGCCAACGCTTTAAACGCTGGCCGCCGGTGTTCGTACTACTCACAATGGTTTGTGTCATCAGCCATAACTGCATACTGACGATCAAGCTCGCGTAAACCACGCGACTCCCGATGTCATCAAGGTGCGATGCCATAAATATCACGGACAGGATAACAGGTAGCATCAACTGCCAACGCGGTACGTCGCGCGCAAAAATTTGTCCCAGCGCCCAATGGCTAAACGAAAAGGCCACTATCACGCAAGCATTATAAAAAACGATCCCGATGTAAGGATGAAGGTGCGGGCGGGCAAATAAGAATAGGTTGCTAAAACCATGGATAAACAGGGACACCGCCCACCCATTGATACCAGGTTCTTTACGATTTTGTACCAACAAAAAACCCGCTAGCAGCCATTGGATTGCAGTCAGCGTAATGAGCAGTGTCGGTGCATCAAGTTTAAACATCAGCGATACGTTAATTAGGGCGCACTTCGATTTTACCACTTTATCCGTGGCCGTTTACCGGTAATCAATGTGCGCGGCTTCAATTTATGGCGATTAATCTTTATGACAGTTTCGGCGTGCTTGCGCTATTCACCGATCGTGAGCGATAGGATTAGTTGCGATACAAGACTTTAATGATATGCCAGCCGAATTTGGTTTTTATCGGCCCAAGCGGGCGCAATAACTCGCCACTGAAAACGGCTTTATCGAAAGGCGGTGCCATGTCACCGCGGCGAAATTCGCCTAGATCACCGCCTCGCTTACCCGACGGGCATTGCGAGTGCTTCTTCGCGAGCGTTTGAAAATTTGCCCCTTTTTTAAGCTGATCAAGCAAAGAGGTTGCTTGCGACTTATC
Organism: Salinivibrio sp. HTSP; assembly: GCF_003390965.1. Lineage (NCBI taxonomy): Bacteria > Pseudomonadati > Pseudomonadota > Gammaproteobacteria > Vibrionales > Vibrionaceae > Salinivibrio > Salinivibrio sp. HTSP. The sequence continues at coordinate 45,633 of NZ_PXUD01000077.1, read as the reverse complement.
CTTCAACAGTATATGAAGGGCTGCTGCTTTCTTGGCCATCGAGCTATCTCATCAAATTAAAGCCGCTCAGTATACCGGATTTCTGTTACTGGATAACAGCCATAATAAGGCGACCACAATCGATGCAGAGGGAGTGAGTCTAGGCGAGGGGGACGTTGCGCGAAAAGCCGGCGAAAATTCATTAGGGGTGGAAGGATAAAATAGATAAAAATCCCCCTTTCCGGCCTTTTCGCTGCCAGCTCTATTCAGTTCCGTCATAACCAAGTGCGTTTAATTTCTTTCCGCCACCATGGCTAAAAAATCTCTTAAAACGCTGATTTGATCGCATTTTGATGCAAAAAAACAGATTGGAGAAAGCAGCGTTTATCATCACAAAAAGCATCAAAAAGAGATCTAAGTCACACTGCTGGCACATTGATATTCATCTGACTTTAATATTTACACCTCTGATGGTTAAGCTGTCTGTATTATCTGCTATTTGTTTAAAAACATCGGCAGATGCTTTTACGGGTATAGGAGAGACAGGCACGTACTGCCACCTCACTCGATGAGAAACAGATCTCAATCACACTCTCGTTAACCACGAGTGAAAGCTAATCCACATATCGGAGGGACATGATGTCCATTTACAGCCACCTTAAGCAATTGACTGCAATTTCATGCGTTGCCGCCGCACTAGGCTTCTCAGCCATGGCCAATGCCGACACTTGGCGTTATGCCCACGAGGAGTACGAAGGTGACGTGCAAGACGTCTATGCACACAAGTTCAAGGAGTATATTGAGGACAACTCTGAGCATACGCTGCAGATTTATCGTTTCGGTGAACTCGGCGAATCCGACGACATCATGGAACAAACGCAGGCAGGTATCCTTCAGTTTGTTAACCAATCACCTGGCTTTACCGGTTCGTTGATCCCAGAAGCACAAATCTTTTTTATCCCTTACCTGATGCCGACGGATATGGAAACCGTGATTGAGTTCTTCCGTCAGAGTAAAGCGGTGAATGAAGACTTCCCAGAGTTGTATGAAGAGCAAGGTCTTGAGCTGCTCAAAATGTATCCTGAAGGCGAGATGGTGATGACGGCGGACGAGCCTGTGACTGAGCCTGCCGATCTTCAAGGTAAGAAAATTCGCGTCATGACTAACCCACTGCTTTCATCGACGTATGAAGCCTTTGGTGCAACGCCAACGCCATTGCCATGGGGTGAAGTATACGGTGCACTCCAAACCAATATGATTCAAGGTCAAGAAAACCCAATTTTCTGGATTGAGTCAGGCGGTTTGTATGAAGTATCACCTAACCTAATCTTTACGCACCACGGCTGGTTTACCACCGCCTCAATGGCAAATAAGGACTTCTTTGACGGCTTGTCGTCCGACGAGCAAGCGATGATCCGCGATGCCGCTGACTATGCATTTAACCAAACCGTTGAACACATCCGCGGCTTGGCTGATGAATCACTCGAGAAAATCAAATCGTCGAGTGATGAAGTCACTGTGACTCGCTTGACTGATGCGCAAATCGAGAAGTTTAAAGCACGTGCGCCACAGGTAGAGGAAACCTTCTACGAAATGACTGGCGAAAGCGGCAAAGCCCTTCTTAACCAGTTTAAGAAAGACTTGGACGCTGTTACTAACTAGTCGCTAATCACTCAGGCACCGTGTCACACGGTGCCTGTTTTACCTGAGGAATGCGTAATGACCGATTCCGACTCTCTCACGTACCACTCCGAGCTTCCTGGCCTTCTTGGCAAATTGGATACCCTGATTTGTAAAATCGAATCCTTCATGTTGGCCGCTGGTGTGCTCCTAATGGCCCTGAATACCTGTGTTAACGTTATTGCACGCTTTGGTTTTGGGCAGGGCTTGTTTTTTTCTGGCGAAATCAATCGTATTTTAATTGTTTTAATCACCTTTGCAGGGATTGGCTACGCGGCGAGACATGGTCGCCACATTCGTATGTCTGCTCTGTATGACACCCTGCCTTTCAAAGGCAGAAAAATCTTAATGACAAGCATCGCGCTGATCACAGGCCTTATCATGCTGGTGTTGGCGTATTTTTCTTATCAATACATTGTCTCCGTTTATGACCGCGGTCGTATCTTGCCAGCACTTGGCTTCGAGATTTGGTGGATTTATATCTGGGTACCACTGGGCTTTATCGTCACCGGCATTCAGTACGGGTTGACTGTCTATAAAAATCTCACCTCGCCCGATGTTTACCTCTCCGCTGGCGTCCTCGATGGTTACGCTGAGACAGAAAGTGAAGTTTAAATAGGCACCTACCACTATGGCCATGACGTTAATGTTCATCATGATTGTCTTGCTTGTGCTTGGCTTTCCAATGATGGTCCCTTTGATTACTGCCGCGCTAACCGGTTTTTACATGATGTTTGGCGGCGTGGGTCAAATGGACACGTTTATTCAGCAAGTGCTGGGAGGCATCCGCCCTGCCTCACTGATTGCTGTTCCTATGTTTATTCTCGCCGCCGACATTATGACGCGGGGGCAATCCGCCAACCGATTGATTGATATGGTCATGACCTTTATTGGTCATATTCGCGGCGGGTTGGCGATCAGTACCGCCACCTCGTGTACCCTGTTTGGTGCCGTGTCTGGCTCAACACAGGCAACCGTGGTGGCCGTTGGCTCGGCATTGCGTCCAAAGCTGCTTCGAGCCGGTTATAGCGACTCTTTTTCGCTCGCGTTAATCATCAACTCCAGTGATATCGCCTTTTTGATTCCTCCCAGCATCGGGATGATCATTTACGGGGTGATCTCAGAAACCTCTATCGCCGAACTGTTTATCGCTGGGATCGGCCCTGGATTGATGATCCTGACCTTTTTCTCGCTCTACTGCTTGTATTACGCCACTGTCCACAAAGTGCCGACTGAGCCTAAAGCGAGCTGGAGTGAGCGGATTACCGCCACCCGAAAAGCCTTGTGGCCACTGATGTTCCCACTGATCATCGTCGGCGGGATTTATGGCGGTGTCTTTAGTCCCACAGAAGCGGCCGCGGTGTGTGTGCTTTATGCGATGATCTTGGAATTTGGTGTCTTTCGCTCACTTAGCAGCAAAGATGTGTTCACCATCGCACGCTCAACAGGCTTAATTACGGCTGTAGTCTTTATTCTGGTGGGCGTGGGCAACGGTTTTTCTTGGATCATTTCTTTCGCGCAAATCCCGCAAACTATTCTCGAGGCAGTCGGGATAAGTGAAATGGGTCCGATGGGCGTGCTGGCCTCTATTTCCATTGCCTTTTTTGTCGCCTGTATGTTCGTTGATCCGATTGTGGTGATCCTGGTGCTCACGCCTATATTTGCACCTGCGATAGAAGCCACTAGTCTTGATCCTGTGCACGTCGGGATTGTGATCACCTTGCAAGTGGCGATCGGCTCAGCAACGCCTCCGTTTGGCTGTGATATTTTCACCGCTATTGCGATTTTCAAAAAACCCTATTGGGAAGTTATCCGAGGAACGGGGCCATTTATCGCCATGCTGCTTCTATCAGCCGCGCTGTTGGTGATGTTCCCGCAGATTGCGTTATTCCTACGTGATATCGCGTTTGGGTAACTAAACAACAGGAGTAATTGGATGTTTAAACGAATATTGGTTGCCGTCGATGGCTCATATTCTGCGTTAAATGCGTTAGATAAAGCGATTGAGTTGCAACAACTCACTCATGCTGAACTTTACTTATTGTGTGTGTTTAAACATCACAGTTTGTTTGAGGCGTCACTATCGATGGTTCGCCCCGATCGGTTGCAAATCCCAGATCAGACCCTGAGCGAGTACGCGCGCAACATCGTTGAGCAAGCCAAACAACATGCGCTAGAGAACGGTGGCGAGAGTGTGCGCGGGTTTGTCAAAGGCGGGCGCCCGTCCAAAACCATTATTAAGTTTGCGAAAAACAAAGAGGTAGATTTGATTGTGATGGGTGCGCATGGCACCCACTCAGACAAAGACGGGATGTTTCTTGGCAGTGTCTCCCATCGTGTGGCGGGGCGGGCACATTGCCCTACGATGGTAGTTTAACCGCCTGTGATGGCGTTTTTCACACGTTGTCGTTCACACCCAGTCATCACAATAAGAAAAAGGCCAGCATCGAAAGATGCTGGCCTTTTTTTTCAATATTTCCAGCGCTTTTATTGCATGTGGAAATAATGACTATTCAGTACCAGGTGGACACCGATAGAGGCCAAGTAACCGAGCATAATCACCGGTGCCCATTTTAGGTGGCCAAAAAAGGTGTATTTGCCGTGGGCTTGCCCCATCAGCGCGACACCGGCCGCAGAGCCAAGGGACAACAAGCTCCCCCCCACACCCGCTGTTAACGTCACCAATAGCCAGTTACCGTGGGACATCTCAGGGCTCATGGTTAATACCGCAAACATGACCGGAATGTTATCCACGACCGCAGATAAAACCCCTACCAGTGTATTCGCCCAAATAGGATTCCACTCGAGATACATCACATTCGAGACTAACGATAAGTACCCAATCAAGCTAAGGCCGCCAACACACATCACTACCCCGTAGAAGAAGAGTAAGGTGTCCCACTCGGCGTGGGAAATGCGGCGGAAGACATCAAAGGGTACCACTGACCCCAGTCGACGCAATGCCGCTTCGTCATTCTTCGCCTCAGCGATAGCACGTTTACGCGCTAACGATCGCGGAAGCGTGCGGCGCAGATAAAAACCAAAAAACTGCAGATAAGCCAACCCCATCATCATCCCCATCACCGGCGGGAAATGGATAAAACCATGGAAAGCAACCGCCGTAGCGATAGTGAGCAAGAACAAGACCATGATGCGGCGCGCGCCCCGCTTTAGCTCAACATGCTCTTGCATCACATCCGGCTGCGTCCGCGGGATAAAGAGCGACATGATAAAGGCAGGGATCACGTAGTTGACCACAGACGGAATAAACAAAGCGCCGAATTCGGCAAAGGTGACTTTGCCCGCCTGCCATACCATCAAGGTGGTGATATCGCCGAAGGGGCTAAACGCACCGCCGGCGTTTGCCGCCACAACAATGTTGATACAAGCCAGATTAATAAACCGAGGGTTATCACCACCAATTTTGAGCACAATGGTACACATTAACAGTGCAGTGGTAAGGTTATCCGCCACTGGCGAGATAAAGAACGATAGGATCCCAGTAATCCAAAACAGGCTTCTCAAATCGTAGCCTTTACTCAAAATCCACGCTTTCAAGCCATCGAATAAACGCCGTTCTTCCATCGCCGAGATGTAGGTCATGGCCACCAACAAGAACAGCAATAGCTCGGCATACTCCAACAGATTGTGCTCTAGCGCGGCATGCGCCGGTGCCATATTGCCCCATTGCGAGTAGGCAAAACCAATGAGCAGCCAAATCAAGCCCGCCGCCAGCAAAACAGGCTTCGATTTTCGCAAATGAAGCTTTTCCTCTAGCATCACTAAGCTGTAGGCAACCGCAAAAATTGCCAAAGACGCATAGCCCACCCAGGACTGAGTTAAATCCAGCCCTTGTCCTGTTGTAGCGGCAAAAGCCGTTGGCGATACCATCGCCAACGCCGCAACCAAACGCTTCATCCTTGAGCCTCCAAATGTTGTTTCCTTACTTCTGATATGACAATTAAGTCGTGTTAATCAGCCTGTTTCCGACTGTTTATTGACCGACCACCCACCATAGAGACACATCGCGTCGCCTCGGCGCAGTGACACCTTTCTCACCATTAAAAGACAGTTTAAAAAGCGTGCTCTGTGGCAATCGTGCAATGTATCAATTATTTATTTTGCACGGATAGAACACCACAGAACAAAAACGAACATAATATTAACAAATATGGCGTTAACGTCTATTACTAAGCACGTTTCAACCGTAAAAAAGAGGTGACATGGGTTACTGTCAAGATTAATAATATCAACTTACTCGTTGGTAATCGCTGTCATAGTCGGCAAAAATCGACTAGATTTAAACAAAAAGTGAATGATTTTAGTCATCCTCATTGAAAAAACCAAAAAATAACACTTAAACAACATCGCAAACGCATCATTGCTATCTTGCTGGGATGCACAGTTCAAAGAAGGGAGTCACTATGAAAGCATCTAAACTCGCGGCCGTTATCTGCGCGGCTGCGTTGTCAGTGGGAACGACCACTTCCACCCTGGCTGAAACGGCGCGTGTCGCCGTCTCTCAGATTGTGGAGCACCCTGCGCTTGACGCCGCCCGCAATGGTCTATTGGATGGCCTGATTGCCAAAGGTTATACTCAGGGCGAGAATCTCGATTTTAAATATCAAACGGCGCAAGGTAACCCCGCGATTGCGGTACAAATTGCTCGCCAGTATGTCGGCGAACAGCCGGATGTCCTTGTCGGGATTGCGACCCCCTCTGCACAAGCGCTCGCGGCCGCTACCCGCGATGTACCAGTGATTTTCACCGCCGTGACCGATCCTGTCGGCGCAAAGCTGGTCAAAAACATGGATGCCCCCAGCGGCAATGTGACAGGTCTTTCTGATCTTTCCCCTGTGGCACAACACGTCGCACTGGCCAAAGAACTTTTACCCAACCTTTCCTCTATTGGCGTGGTGTATAACCCAGGCGAAGCAAACGCCGTCACCTTAGTTGAGCTGCTAAAAGAAGTCGCTGAGCAACATGGGATTAAAGTGATCGAAGGGACAGCACTAAAAAGTGCTGACGTCCAGTCAGCCGCACAGGTCGTGGCGACACAGTCTGATGTGATTTATGCCCCAACAGACAACACAGTCGCTAGCGCTATTGATGGCTTAGTCGCCGCTGCTAACGCAGCAGACACACCAGTTATCGGTGGCTCGACGTCTTATATTCCCAACGGCGCAGTAGCGGCATTAGGCTTTGATTACTACTCGGTTGGGGTACAAACCGCAGATTATGTTGCCGCGGTGTTGGAAGGCAAACCGATTTCATCATTGCCAGCCAAAGTGGCGGAAGGATCAGACCTTGCTGTCAATCGCGCAGCGGCTAAGAAACTCGGCCTTGAGGTGCCTGCTTCTCTCTTAGATCGCGCCTCACGCATCGTAGACTAGTTTGTATCAGTCTTGGAGTAGTAAATGACTGCAATTGCGTTCTTCGGCACCTTAGAGGTTGGGCTGATCTATGGCTTGGTCGCTCTCGGGGTCTATCTGACATTCCGTGTTTTGGATTTTCCCGATCTGACCGTTGACGGCAGCTTCCCAATGGGCGCTGCCGTGGCAGCAACCATGATCGTTGCCGGCTATAACCCATGGTTAGCAACGGCCGTGGCCATTTTGGCCGGTGGATTGACAGGGCTCGTCACCGCCTTTTTGACCGTAAAATGCGGCATCCTCAATTTGCTCTCGAGTATTTTGACCATGATTGCCGCTTTCTCTATCAACATCCGCATCATGGGGCGCCCCAATATCGCCTTACTCGGGGAAGAAACCATCCTCACACCATTTGAATCACTGGGGATTGCTCCAGCGTATCTTCGCCCCTTAGTGGTGGGTGTCTTGGTGATTATTAGTGGCCTCCTCGTGATCCGCTTATTAGCCAGTGATTTCGGCCTTGGGCTACGCGCCACTGGCGTCAATGCACGCATGGTAAAGGCGCAAGGTGGAAGTACCGCGATGTATACCTACTTTGGCCTGGCGTTATCCAACGCCTTTGTCGGCTTTGCCGGGGCGTTATTTGCACAAACCAATAGCTTTGCTGATGTCACCTCTGGCGTCGGCACCATTGTGGTGGGGCTCGCCGCGGTGATATTGGGACAAACGCTGATCCCTGGGCGTAAAGTCTGGGTGGCCGTTATCGCGGTTATTTTAGGCTCTATCCTCTATCGTCTCGCCGTCGCATTCGCCTTATCGAGTGGTATGTTTGGCTTACAAGCCTCTGATCTCAACTTGGTGACCGCGATACTGGTTGCCGTCGCATTGATTGCACCCAAAATGCGCCAGCAATATCAAAAGTCGAAACGTGCCAAGCAGGCGGAGGTGTCAGGATGATCACGCTTAACAACATTCAAGTCACCTTTAATCCTGGGACCGTGCTGGAGAACCGCGCGTTACGAGGCGTTAATCTCACGATTCCTGAAAAAGAGTTCGTCACCATTATTGGCTCCAATGGCGCGGGGAAATCAACTTTGCTCGGGGCAGTGACGGGGGAAACCCCGATGATTGGTGGTCAGGTTATGATTGACGACATCGATGTGACGAAAAAAGCCGTTCACCAACGAGCCACCCTCGCCGCTCGGGTGTTTCAAGATCCACTTGCAGGCACCTGTGCCTCATTAACCATTGAAGAAAACTTAGCCCTGGCCTTTCGGCGCGGAAAAGGGCGTGGCTGGACACGTGCGCTGGGCAGTAAACGGCGTCAATTATTCCAAGAGCGCATTGCGATTTTGGGGTTAGGGCTAGAAGATAGGCTCGGTGACAGCATCGGCCTGCTTTCAGGAGGCCAACGCCAGGCGGTCAGTTTGGTGATGGCCACTCTATCAGACAGTAAGCTCTTATTGCTTGATGAACATACTGCCGCCCTGGATCCACGTATGGCGGCGTTCGTGATTGATTTGACCAAAACCATCGTCAATGAGTTTAACCTCACGGCGATGATGGTCACTCACTCAATGAAAGATGCCTTGGCCTGTGGCGATCGCACCGTGATGTTACACCAAGGCAATATCGTCCTCGACGTACACGGGGATGAACGCAAGAATATGGATGTCCCACATCTCCTGGAAATGTTCAACAAAGTGCGTGGCGAAACCCTTGCCGACGACAGCTTGCTGCTCGGCTGACACAGTCTTTCACTTCAAGGACAACAGACGGCGCTTATTCCCGAATAAGCGCCCAATTTTCTATTCTGGTTGCCAGATTTTTCGTGATAGCCAGTCTTCCATGCTAGGGTAGCGGTATCTTAGTAAGGGACTGGCTATGAACATTAAAAGCGTTCTGCTCGCTTTATTGGTGGTGCTGATCTGGGGCGTCAACTTTTCCGTCATTAAAGTTGGGCTGGAAACCCTCCCACCCATTTTGTTTTCAGGATTACGATTTTTTATCGTCGCCTTGCCGGCGGTATTTTTTATTCCGCGTCCTAAGGTAAAACTTTGGCAACTATTCGCGGTGGGACTGAGTCTGGGCGTGATTAAATTTAGTTTGTTGTTTATTGCCATGCAGGACGATGCCTCAGCGGGTATCGCCTCGTTGCTATTACAATCACAAGTGATTTTTACCATTGCGTTAAGCGCCCTGCTCCTTAAAGAACATATTACCTTGCCGCAACGCATCGGACTTGCTGTTGCCTTTATCGGCTTTGGGCTCTTCTTCGTCACGTCAACGGGGAGCGCAACACTCACAGGGGTGGCGATGATTGTTGCCGCTGGCTTTTTCTGGGCCATCGCCAACATGGCGATGAAACAAATGCCAGGCGTCAACCTGATGCACTTTATGGTTTGGGTCAGCTTAATCCCACCGCTGCCACTGTTTGCCCTTTCGTACTGGTTTGAGAGTCATCAACCTCTTGCGCTATTACAAGCGACACCGTTATCCGGATGGATATCAATTGCTTATGTGGGTTACTTGTCTACACTGGTAGCGTTCGCTATCTGGGGATGGTTACTCAACCAGCACACCTCGGCCTCGGTCACCCCGTTTGCGCTATTAATCCCGATTGTCGGTATGGCGGCCGCATCGATCGGGTTGGGAGAATCCTTATCGCTGATTGAGTGGATTGGGGCGGCCTTGATTGTTACTGGCTTGAGCCTGTCAGTATTGGGTCGGCGCATTGGCCGCTGGTTGGGACTAAAAACCCGTGCCAGACCTACTTCTGCGCTGTAAGTGATTTACTCGGCCACCACTGATTAAGCAACCTGCCACCCAACGACGGCTGATACCGCCAGCAATAATCAAACATAGCCATTAGGCTGGGATTGCCATATTTGGACAGGCTGACGGCATGAAAGCGATTGTGGTTGGCTTTCAGTGTCTCAACCTTGTTGCTCATCGCATCCGATTGCTTAGGCGCGATAAAATCTGACACCACCACTAGATCGGCGTTTTGATAGCGATCGCTTTCCATCAGATTGAGCGCTTTATCAATGACTGGCGTCATATCTGTGCCGCCATGAAAACGGTAGGAGAGAAAGCTCATCGCTTCTTGCAAACCACGCTCACCGGTTAACTCGTAGCTAATATGGTCAGTGGAAAACAGCATCACGTAGCAGTCTCGGTGCTCGGTGGCGGCAATTCGCATCAGCACGTACGCGAGGGCTTTAGCACACTGCTCTGGAAAACCACTCATTGAGCCTGAGGCATCCACGGCAATGATAAACGGCCCTTTCTTTTGTTCCGGCTTAGATTGACTCGGCGCCTGTGTCTCGACTTTTTTACGACGATAAGCCTTACCGGAAAACTGATAATTGAGGAGCTGTTTGTCGACCAGTTGCTTGTAAAACACCACTTCAAGCGCTGGATCCGCGAGCAACACTGCTTCATTGGGCAACAAGCGATCAACCCGATCACTTTGGCAAATCCCCGTGATATCGTCCGGCACATCCACCTGACGCTCTGGTTTGGTTTTCAGGGTTTCAGTGGGCTGTTGGCTGGGCCCAGAAAGATTCACCTGATTGGCCATGCGCCCGAGTTGTTCCGCAATAGCTTGAAGCTCCGGATTTTTCTCTAGAAACGTAATAAACCGTTTAAGCAAGGTGACGTCTTGCTGCGAAAGAGAGCTTGCCGCCATATCCCACAGCCGCCCCACTTTGCTGATATCGCCCGACTGATCGACACCATCCATTTGCTGATAGGTGGCTATGCGCCGATACAAGTCTTCAAGTAGCTTTTGTTTTTGCGCCTCAACACTGTCGGACTGATTTTTTTGTATTTCCGCTTTTAAATGCGCATGCCATTTGTTGCAAAAGTACGACTGAAACATCGGGTCGGCGTGCTGAGCTTGATGGGCGGCGAGCTTTTCCGCCTGCGGATAGAACGAAGAGACCGATTTTAACTGACTCAGTAAGGTATCAATCTCTTTTTCAAACGCGCGCGCGGTTTTTTCGGTGGCCTGCTCGTAGTATTGAATTTCTTGCTTCAGGGAGGCTGACAACCCTTGCTGCACCAGCTTGCGTTTTGTTTGCCCTCGCCAGCGGTGAAGCTGTTTTTTTACGGCTCGCTTAATCGCAGGGCTTCGTTCCGTCAACACCAGCAACTGGGGGTGAGACATCAACTCTGTCATCGCCGCATCCAGTAACCCAGACTCGGCGAGCATCAACCCCATGTTCAGGCTCTCAGCACTCAGCATGGCTCGCCCCTGAGAAGAACTCACCTAAGCGCGCTAAACGATTAACTTGGCGCTCTAGGTTATCGATCTGCGTTTTAACCTCATGTTCAACATCCACCAAACTCGCTGATGCGATTTCCAGCAGATCCGGTTGCGCAAATAAATGCGGTAACCCAGCATTGAGTTGACTGCGCGCGCGACGAATTAAAAACTGTGCGTGTTGCAATTGCTCAAGCGCCTGATCGGTTTGTTGCTTCCAATCTGCTAGCTGCGATTCGCTGGGATCGTTAACCCCCACCAAGGCCATCGGCACCGGCCGATTAGCGATATCTTTAATGACCAAGGCGTGCTGCGCATCCCACTCTAACGTGAGCCGGCACAGGTGATTGTTTTTATTCACATAGCCATATAAGTCTGTGCTGCCTGTTTTTAACTTTTTCTCAATGTCGGACGCATCGAGATATACCCAGCGACTGTCACCTTTTTCTTGCTCTGACACCGATGGGTTGGCCCGAAGTAGGACTAAACGCACCAAGTCTCGACTTTGGTTGACCGTGAAGCGAGGCGACTGACTCACGTCAATCATTGCTTTGCGCGTGAGTCCAGCGGTGGCCGTCTCTTGTCTATAGGTCAGCGCCTCAGCCGTATCTTGCTCAATCTCTTCTAACGCCACTTTGACGTCATCGATCAAAGCGAGTACTTCTTGTTGATCGAACAGCACCTCTTTGGCAAATGCCTGCATCACGGTTTGCACCACATCGCGCGATTCTGGGCTATGCCATAGACAGTCTTCCAGTAACAATAAGTCCAGTGGAGCGACTTCGTCACGACCATTGAAAAAAGCGGCCGCTTTTAGCAAACGCACTGCTTTTTTCCACCGGCGATCCGACACATAAAGCTCACTTGGATCGAACTGTGATTGCTCACTGCCGGCATTTTCTACCCGTTGTTTTAGGGTGTAGAGTTTTTCGAATATCGCATCGGGCAGATCCAGTGTGGGAATAATGGTCTGCCAATGCTGATATTCTTGATGGCTAATTTTCAACTTATCGGCCACCGTTGCTTCATCCTGGCTGGGCTCGGTAAGCATCAGTTTGAAGTTTTTCTTCTCTTGGATCCGATTGACGAACACTCGTAGCAACATGCGATCGTACAAGGCATCGAGCCCACTGTCCGGCTCGGGTAATTCGTTGGACGCAGTCACCAATAAACGCATAGGAACAGGATAAACATGCTCGCCATTTTTGAAGGTGCGTTCGTTGACCACGGTCAGCAAGGTGTTGAGGATCGCCGGCCCTGCTTTCCATATTTCGTCCAAGAAGACCACGTCGGCATTGGGCAAATAGCCATCGGTCAAGCGTACATATTTACCTTCATCTTTCAGCGCCTGAATCGAGAGCGGGCCAAATACTTCTTCCGGCGTGGAAAATCGAGTCATCAAGTATTCAAAAAACTGGCTGTTATCAAATGCCTCAATCAATCGTTTAGCGATATAACTTTTCGCAATCCCGGGTGGACCCAGTAAGAAGATACTTTCACCGGCAAGCGCGGCCAACAAACACATCTTGATAGTATGTTCGCGTTCGTACACGCCGCTAGAAAGCGCATTGATGAGGCTGGCTATACGTTCAGGTAGCAAAGCTCGTTGACTGACGGTGGCAAGGTTTTGAGACAAGTGATACTCCGATTTTCATCGCTATATGGGGTATGTTTGTGCTTGATAACCTCGAAGCGCTTGTTGGTTTAATCATGGCAAGCCAAGCGCTATTTACCATTAACCGGCCGACTAACCGCACAAAAAACACACTACTATGTAAAATAATATTAATTAATGTATCGATATATCATTAGCACACTTGTCAGATAGTGACATAGATCACTCTCAAGTCAATCTTGTGACACACCTCCTTGTCGTTGCTTGCGGATTAACCTGCTTTGACAACGGGCCAGTGTGAGTGCCCGCCCCACTCGGTCCATGAGCCATCGTAAACCGCCACAGGGTAGGCGAAATAGTGCTCAGCGACAGCGGCCAAGATGCACGCGGTAACCCCCGAGCCACAGCTCGCCACGTTGACCCGCGTATCGCTTAAGTGAGGTAACAAGATCGTTCGTGCTTCACCCTCACTGATCACAAAGCCACGTGGGTCAGTCAAGTTGGCAAAAGGGAGGTTGGTTGCGCCTGGCATATGGCCGCTACGCACACCCTCTCTCGGTTCAGGGACGTCGCCATAAAAGCGCGTTTCAGGACGCACATCAATCACATTCATCACGGCGAGTTTGTCTGCCAAGGTGGCACCATCCATATAGCGGTAGGGTTTAAACTGCGTCTGATAGGTCGCTTCGACACGTGGCTGCGGCGGGGTGTTATCAATCAGCCCCTCTGAGACCATCCATGCAGGTAGCCCACCATTCAGGATAAACACATCTTGATGACCCATCACCTTGCACATCCACCATGCCCGCGCGGCAGAAAACAATCCTTGGGTATCATACACCACCAAGGTATCTTGCGACGCAATGCCTAGTGCGCCCATCTGATGGGCAAAGCTGTCCTCATCAGGCAGCATATGGGGCAAGCTCGAGGCAGAATCCTTAATACGACCGTCGAAGTCGAAATACACGGCGCCCGGAATCCGCCGTTGTTGCCACTCTTGAAAGCCGTCTCTCGATACATCTGGCATAAACCAACTGGCATCGACAGGGATCACGGTATCAAGGCGTTGGGCCAGCCACTCGGCAGTTACAAACACTGACATGTTGACAGTTCCTTTTCATCGTTGATTGACGGCTTACCACCCTTTCACAAGATATTGACCTTTCTCATCTGGTGTCAGCCTGCGTTTTTACTCATACTGAGAGCCTCGCATTGAAGATGCAACTCAATGAGGATGTGAATGACACCGTCTCGCGTGATCAGTGGCACTATTTTACTGTTTCCCACTTTGCTACTTGCGCCAAGTGCAGCCTTGGCGGCTGGCTTTGGATTAACGATTGAAAACGACAGCCCATTGGGGGTCGACAACCAATACACCAGCGGCGTTTATGCCCACTGGCATGCGGATTGGTCTGATGATTTGCGCACCACATCGGTTAAGCCGATTCGTTGGTTTGCCGAGCAACTTCCGCTCAATGAAGCAGCAAGACAAGGCTGGAGTGTGGATATTGGGCAAATGATGTGGACGCCCAATGATATCGAATTGAAAAAACCTCAACCCGGGGAACGTCCTTATGCAGGGTTGATATTTATCGAACCCGGTCTCTACCAGCAGACGCCAGAACGGGTCGATAAGTGGTCACTAATGCTTGGTATGGTTGGCCCCGCCTCACAAACCGAAGAAGGACAGTCTTACGTTCATGACCTCATCGACTCGCCCGACCCAAAAGGCTGGGACTATCAAGTGGAAAATACCCCAGTGGCGCAGCTTGCCTATGAACGCCACCAGCTTTTACACCGTAGCGAGCATCAAGAATGGGGTGTGACAGGCCGAGCGGATATCGGCAACTTCCGTAGTGAGTTGTCAGCAGGCCTTAGCTACCGAGTGGGACTGGATCTTGCTAACACCTACGGTGGCATTAGCTTCGAGCCTGGCCGGCACCTCGATAGCCGCTTGTTTGAAGCCAGTGAAAAAGGCGCCTTCTTGTATACCGCTATCCAAGGACGCTATCGTGCCAATGACATCACCATCAATGGCGATAAACCGCCAGAAAATGCAGATATCGACATGACCCACTGGCAAGCCAGTGCCGCAGCGGGCGTGGCGTTTTATCAACCCCGCTGGGGCACGGATATCAGCGTCGTACTGCATACCAAGGATTATGAGCAAGCGATCGATAACACTTATAGTTACGTGTCCTGGACCGTGCACTATCGCTATTAGTAATAGTGCGATTCCCTCTCCCACTATCGTGAGGGAGCCGCCGCCGTTTTCGCACTGCGCGATAGCGTTAACTTATCGGAGAATTTCATCCACAATAGAGACGCGAGAATCATCACAATACCCAACCACTGAAGCGGTTGTAGCGTCTCGTCAATCCAGAGTACCCCTAGGGTCACGGCCGTGAGCGGATTAAGGAACATGATAATCGATTGGCGATTAGGCCCTAGCACGGTAATAGAGCGGATATAGGCCCAATAACCGACAGCCGTATTGAGCACAATCACCCATATTAAACCTGGCACCGCGTGCAGAGTTGGCGCTTGTGGTGGCCCCGCTAGGCTCCAGGCAAAGGGGATTAACATCGCACCACCCAATACCAACTGCCACGCGGTCAAACCAAAGATATCTTTGGCTTCCCATCGCTTCATCCACAATGTTGACTGTGCGACAAAGAAGGTTGCTAGTAGCATGGCGCCCGCCCCTACCCAGTCTATGTTTGTGGACGGGTTAAGCAACAATCCCACCCCGACAAGCCCAAGTAATGCCAAGCTAAGCAGCTTAGGCTCTGGCCGTTTTCCCTCCGTTAACCACTGCAAGAGCATCAAAACGAGCGGTAAGGTGGCCCCTAACGTGCCCGCTACTGCGCCCGGTAGTCGATATGCCGCGACAAATAACAGTAAAAAGAAAGCAGCAATATTGAAAAAGCTCACTGCGAGCATTCTCGGCAAACTCAAGGGTAAACCACGGCGACTGATCAACAGCATTAAGATCCCGGCAGGCAGCGCCCGCCAGACCGCCATCCAGTAAGGGGAAAGATCCCCCAAGTACAATGCAACTGCCGAATAAGTACTTCCCCAAAAAATGGGGGCGAGAATCGCAATAAAATAATGCATCACCTGTCTCCATTTATCTTTATATGAAGATAGATTAGCCGACAAATTGATCAGCATCAAGTATCTTTATAAAAAGATAAATGGTTGTGGGCGAAGAACGCCAGCGTAATCATGTAGAGCTGCTATGCTTATTTATCGGTAAAACAGGGGGATACTAGAATGATTAACACCGAAAATGCCGTCGTTTTGTTGATTGATATGCAAGGCAAGTTGGCGCAAAAAGTAGTGGGAAGCGAGGAGTTACACCAAAACGTGGCTCAACTATTACGTGGGTGCCAACACTTCGATATACCTGTCGTTTGGGTAGAACAACTGCCTGAAAAGCTTGGCGCAACAACGTCAGTACTCGCCGACCTCATGCCAGACAACACACCGATAGCTAAGCATACATTTAGCGCTTTTGCCGAGCCGCAAGTTGAGCAGGTACTGAATTCACTTAACCGCAAACAAGTGATTTTATGTGGCATTGAGACACATGTTTGTGTGTATCAAACCGCCTGTGATCTACTTCGCCATCACTATCATGTGCACCTTGTCACCGATGCGACGTCATCCTGTCAGCCTGCTCACTACCAAAGTGGCATCACGATGATGCAACAGCATGGCGCCTGGGTCACCGTGGTCGAAGCCTTGTTGTTTGAATGGCAACAACACGCAGGGGGGCCAGACTTTAAAGCGTTTTTGTCACTCATCAAGTGATCACTCAGTAGATCTCTAATGATTTGTATCACGTAGTGGAGGGCGTTAGGCGCAAATATCGATTTAAGAAAACGAAAAATGAGACTTGTGCCGCATTATTATCCTAACAATTTAATTAGTGGTCTAATATTATTTGGAACGCATGTTTGAAAAGGAAAGGAAGCATATGTACAAACGATTACTCTCAGCCGCTATTCTCTCGCTCTCGGCATTACCGGCCAGCGCAGATGATCACGCCTGTGGCAAAGTCACCATCGCTGACATGAATTGGAACTCTGCCAGCCTGATTGCCAACATTGATCAGTTTATTTTAGAGCATGGCTACGGCTGCGATGCCGAGCTTGTGCCTGGTGATACCATGCCAACGGGCACCTCGATGATTGAAAAAGGTGAACCCGACATTGCGCCCGAGTTTTGGAGTAACTCGATGCGCGAAGGCCTACAACGCGGTATCGATGAAGGGCGAGTTCGCTACGCAGGTAGTGCATTTGTTGAAGGCGGCGAAGAAGGCTTTTGGATCCCGCGTTATATGGTCGAAAAGCATCCTGAACTGAAGACTATTTCAGGGATCAAAGCGAACGCTGATTTATTTCCCCACCCAGAAGATGCCTCAAAGTCTGCTTTTTATGGCTGCCCCGCGGGCTGGAGCTGCCAAATTACTTCAGAAAACCAATTTGAGGCTTTAGATCTGGCTGACAGCGGCTTTGAAATTGTCGATCCGGGCTCTGGTGCAGGCCTTGCCGGCTCAATCGCCAAAGCTTACGAACGCGAAGAAGCATGGTTCGGTTATTACTGGGCACCGACAGCGGTATTGGGTAAATATGATATGGTCAAGGTGGACTTTGAAACAGGCACAGACGTACAGCACTACAAAGACTGTATTACCGCCAATGATTGTATGGATCCGAAAGCGACCATGTATCCGGCGGCTGACGTTGACACCGTAGTAACAGAACGCTTTGCCACTCGCGCCCCCGAGGCGCTGACATATTTAAAACAACGTGGTTTCACCAATGACCAAATGAATGGTTTACTCGCCTGGATGGAGGACAATCAGGCCGATGGGGAATATGCGATGACCAACTTCCTCATTAACCATGAAGACATTTGGACACAATGGGTGCCCAGTGACGTCGCTGAAAAAGTAAAAGACGCTCTGTAACCTTGCAACAGTCAGCGTGGTACTGCCGCTGCGCTGACTCTCCTTTAGCAGTATAGGAACAATAACAATGGCTGATTCATGGCTAACGGAAGTGCCAGAAATGAGCAGGCGCGATCTGCTCGCTATTCGACAAACACTCGACGGCGCATATCGCAACTTCTCTCGCGAATATGGTGAAGGTATTGAAGCCTTCTTTGACCCCCTCCTCCACTTTCTTGTTTGGTTCGAAGACTTGCTCCTCGCCACACCTTGGTGGCTGGTAATTGCCGTACTGGCCGGTATCGCGTACCTCGCCAGTCGCTCTTGGAAGCTCCCAACAGCTGTGGTTGTTTCATTCACCCTGATTGCCTACTTAGGGATGTGGGAGGACACCATGAGCACCATGAGTATCATTTTGGTGTGTACACTGGTCGCGATTGGCGTGGGTGTGCCGATAGGCATTGCGATGTCCAAGTCCAATCGTACTCAGGCCATGGTCACGCCGTTACTGGATATTATGCAAACTATGCCCGCGTTTGTGTACTTAATCCCAGTGGTAATGCTATTAGGTATTGGCAAAATCCCCGGGGTTATCGCGGTGGTTATCTATGCCATCCCGCCAGTCATTCGTTTGACCAATCTGGGTATTCGGTTAGTCGACAAAGATGTGCTAGAAGCAGCAACCGCCTATGGCGCTAATGGTTTTCAACGTTTATTCCAGATCCAGCTCCCCTTGGCAATGCCAACCATCATGGCGGGCATTAACCAAACCATTATGATGGCCTTGGCGATGGTGGTCATTGCCTCGATGATTGGCGTTTCAGGCCTTGGACAACCTGTGCTTAAATCGATTACCAATCAATACTTTACCTTGGGCCTTCTCAACGGTCTCGCGATTGTGGTGATTGCGATTATTTTCGATCGTGTGTCTCAAAGCTACGCCAAACGTTCCCAGCAGCATCTCAAAGGAGGCGATCATGACTAAGCCAGTGCAGGACACCTTAATTGAGATCCAGGGCCTATATAAAGTGTTTGGCGACCACCCGCAAAAGGTCATGCCTGCGGTCAAAGCAGGAAAAAGTAAAGACGCCTTATTGCAAGAAACAGGGCACACCATTGGCCTCAGTGATATCAACCTATCTATTCGCCGCGGGGAGGTCTTTGTGATCATGGGCCTATCGGGCTCCGGCAAATCAACCTTGATTCGTCATTTCAATCGCTTGATAGATCCCACCGAAGGTGAAATCCGCGTGGAAGGCACCGATATCATGAAGCACTCGCAAAAAGAGTTGCAGGCGTTTCGACGCCATAAGATGTCCATGGTGTTTCAACGTTTTGGCCTACTCCCGCACCGCACAGTAAGAGAAAATGTTGGGTTTGGTTTGCGAATCCAAGGGGAAGGAAAAACGCAACGCGATCAAAAAGCGGATCAATGGTTGTCGACTGTGGGTCTTGACGGCTACGCCGATCAATATCCGGCACAATTATCTGGCG
Source organism: Salinivibrio sp. HTSP (assembly GCF_003390965.1). Classification (NCBI taxonomy): domain Bacteria; kingdom Pseudomonadati; phylum Pseudomonadota; class Gammaproteobacteria; order Vibrionales; family Vibrionaceae; genus Salinivibrio; species Salinivibrio sp. HTSP. Next base: position 26,269 of record NZ_PXUD01000077.1, on the reverse strand, counting down.
GGCAACAGCAACGTGTCGGCCTCGCGCGCGCCCTCTGCACCGATGCAGAAATTTTGCTGATGGATGAAGCATTTTCCGCGCTTGATCCGCTCATTCGCAGTGAGATGCAAGACCAGCTGATAGAACTGCAGGAAAAATTGCACAAGACCATTATTTTTATTACTCATGATCTTGATGAAGCCTTGCGGCTGGGCGACCGTATTGCCATTTTACGTGATGGTAAGCTCGTGCAAGTGGGTGAGCCGGTCGATATCTTGCTCCAACCGGCCGATGACTATGTCGAAGCCTTCGTAAAAGACGTTAACCGTGCTCGCGCATTAACGGTCGAAACCGTAATGCAGCCACAAATCTGCCGCATCAGTGCCAATACGATTGGCGATGCGATTCAGCAGATGCGTCAACAAAAAGCCAATTATGGCTATTACATCACAGAAGACGGCTATCAAGGCACATTAAGCCAAAAAAACCTCAGTGATAAAGATCCAAGCGGTGATATTGAGGCAAGCCTCCTTGAAGACGTACCGGCCATTGAGCAAGACTCGTTATTAGAAACCGTCATCCCAGATACATTGGAGTCCAAATGGCCGCTCCCCGTGTTTGATAATCAAGGCGAGCTTATAGGCCATCTATCCAGACAGACGGTCGCAAACATTCTCAGTGAAAGCACTCAGAAAGGGTCTGCGTTATCTGAGGATCAAAACTCACCGAAAAAGGCCAGCTAGCAACCAATACACCATCATTCGCTGTGAAAGCGCCCCTCCAGTCGGGCGCTTTTTTCTTGTCGTTACGTCTGCTTTGTACTTTTTTAGCCCTCTTCTGGGGCTGCACCTGCTCCACGTTCAAATAAATGAACGGTGATCTCACTCCCAAATCACATTATTGAGACACCTGTCATTCTAATGAAACAGTGGCTCCTTAATCTGCGGCGCATCATTAGATTAGGCAGTTGACAGGAAGTACCATGAGCGTAAGACAGCGGTTATTGATCGCCTTCACCCTCTTTCTCGCCTCGACCATCGGACTTGGTAGTCTCGCACTTTGGATATCGGCCCGCTCCGCAGATGCCTCAGCCGAATATGTAAATCATCAACTTCCCGAAGTATGGGCGCTTTTAGCTCTTGAGCGGGATCACCGCGATCTCGTCAATCTGTCGCAAAAAATCAAAGCACAAGTCTTGTTTTGGAACGAGATCACCCCTGAGTTTGAAAAACTTCAGCAGCGCTATCAACAGAGCTGGCAAGCGCTATCACAGTATCCGTCTTTGTCGGATTGGCGTGCCGAACAGCAAGAAGGTAAAAAGAAGTTTGACCAATACCTCACCAAGCTTGCTAAAACGGTCGACAGTAAAAGCTTTTACGATGCAGGGCGTCTTGTGGACTTTGATCTCTATCCTGCCGTTGACCCCATGTTAGCAGCCATCAACGAAAAGCTGACCGAGCGTCAAGATAATGCGAAAAACTCTGCCAGTGCGCTTATTACTTTTTTGCATCAGCAATCGAACATTGTCTATATCGGTTGTGGGATCACACTACTGCTGGCCTTGGGACTGATGACGTGGCTGCGAAAAACCGTGGTGGTGCGTCTGGATCATATTGCTACGTCCCTAACGGATATCGATAAGCGCTCCGATCTCTCCGTGCGTTTATTCGATAAGTATCAGGATGAAGTCAGTGCCGTCGCTCGCGCATCAAATAACTTGCTCGATAAGTTCAGTCACTTTGTTACCGATATACAATCGCGAACATCAGCGCTTGATCAACAGTCGGATACGTTAGACCAACAAAGTACCCAAGTGGCGACGATTAACCAGCAAACACGGCAAAACGTTAACGATGTCGCGCAATCGCTAACCGTTATGGAAAGCGCAACCACGGAAATTGCCAACGCCATTCATGATACCCGTGAATACATCGGCAAAGTCTCTCAAGACAACGATGAAATTCAAACACAAATGAGTGCGACAGAAGCCTCAATTGCCCATAGCGTCAAAGTGGTTGAAAACGTCTCGAGTACCATGGCAACGCTGAAACAAACCAGTAACCAAATCGCCGGCGTCATGGATGTGATTGAGGGCATTGCAGAACAAACCAACTTGCTCGCCCTCAATGCTGCGATTGAAGCCGCGCGCGCCGGTGAGCATGGGAGAGGCTTTGCCGTCGTCGCTGATGAAGTGAGAAGTTTGTCTCAACGCACAGCTCAATCAACTGGCGACATTCGAGGTTGGATCAATGATTTACTCGGCCAAGTCGATACCGCCAATACCCTGCTAACGGAAACACAGTCAGCCAGTGCTGACAATCAGCAAGCCAGTGTCCGACTGCAGAGCTATTTAGGCGAGATGCACACCACCTTCCAGGGGCTTGAACAGCTCAGTGCGGAAGTGGAAGCCGCTCTGGAATCTCAGCATAAAGAAATTGCTCACCTCACCCAGCAGCGTCGCGCGCTCAAACAAGGTAGCCAGTCACTCACCGATGCAATCGATACCACCAGTGATGTCAGTGGCCAGTTAAGCCATCAATCCAGCGCGTTGACACAGTTAACTGACCAATTTCAAACCTAACGGCCTGGTTTGATAACCGCTTCGCAGTGTATAGAGGACGCCCCTTTTTCACAGGGGCGATTTGGCTCAAGCATTATTAATGCGTGCGAAACCGGCCGCCAGATCGGCAATCAGATCGTCAACGTCCTCTAAGCCGATATGTAGCCTGACAAGCGTGCCGGAAAAATCCACCTTACCCACAGGGCGGATGCGATTGAGTTGCTCTGGCTGATTGGCCAACAATAACGACTCAAAGCCGCCCCATGAATAAGCCATACTGAAATGCTGCAAATGATCACAAAAAGCGTCTAATTGCGCATCAGACAAACGCTGCGCAAACACAAACGAAAAGAGGCCATTACTGCCTATAAAGTCTCGCGCGAAATAGCGGTGCCCGGGACAGTCGGCAAATGCAGGATGGAGCACGCTTGCCACTTCCGTTTGCTCATTCAACCAATTAGCCACCTGTAAGGCATTTTCCTGATGCTGGGCAAGTCGCACATCGAGCGTTCTTAATCCACGAGCGGCTTGGTAAGCAGTATCAGGATCGACCGTTTGCCCCATTAAATAGGCACGCTCACGCAAGGTTGGCCAGCAGCGGGCATTGGCAACCGCGGTACCTAGCATATTATCCGAATGACCAATAATATACTTGGTCCCGGACTGAATCGAAATATCTACGCCTTGCACTAACGGTTGATACAAGCGACCTGCTGCCCAAGTGTTATCCATCATGATGATCGCATCTGGCGCTCTTTCTCTTACCGCTTGAACGATTGCTGGCGTATCGTGCACTTCCATGGTGTAAGAGCCGGGTGACTCCAGAAACACAACCCGTGTATTTGGCGTGATACGTTGACCAATCTCCGCGCCCTCGAGAGGATCAAAATACTCAGTCTTCACCTGCATATCGGCTAGAATTTTCTGGCAAAAATCTTGGGTTGGTTCATACGCCGATCCTGAGACCAAAATATGGTCACCGGTTTTCACAAACGCGAGGATACTGTTTGCGATGGCCGCTGCACCACAGGGAAAGAGTGCACATCCCGCGCCTTGCTCAAGCTCGGTCATGGCATCTTGCAGCGCAAAATGGGTGGTGGTTCCTCGTCGACCATAGAACAAGGTTTGTTGGTGACGATTGACAATCGCGTGCTTCTTCTCAGCTAACGTATCGAAAACAATTGAAGAGGCACGTTGTACGACTGGGTTGACCCCACCAAGGGTATAGGCTTTACGGCGTCCAGCATGTATTAGCTGTGTACGACTGTATTTCTTTTCCATCGTTCACTCATCCTAGGTTGACTAACTTATAGCCTACGGGTTTACACAAAGGCAGTAAAGACATTTAGATGGCTAAAAATAGATTTTATGACATCGATTTGGCTATATGTCATAGCGCTCAGCACTAACTCATTCAGCCTATTGATATTCGCGATCCATATTGATTACAGTACTAAGTAGATCACAGTTTCGCTATTCTCTCCTGGCACCACTAAAGAAACGTATATACATTGTATATCTAAAAGATAGGCGTATTGGCATGGCAAAAAAAGAAAAAGCAAAGAAAGACAGCCAGTTACTAATAAGAATCAATAGCGAGCAACGCGATGCCTTCTTAGAGGCCTGCGACGAACTGGACACATCCGCAGCACGTGAAATACGCCGATTTATTAAACAGTTTTTAAAAGACCACGAAACGAATAAATCATCGTGATCACACTTGGGGTGGACATGCCGGCCCCGTCCACAGCATTGAAGCTGTACTGCAGTGGCAAACGCTTCGGCAAATCATCATTAAGGAGAGAAATCATGGCGAAAGCGTCGAAAAAAGATCTGAAAAAATCAATTAAGAAAACAAAAGCGAAAGTTGCGAAGCAGGAAAACAAGCTGAAGAAGCTTAAAAAGCAACTAAAAAAAGCCTAAATCACAGGCTGATACGCAATAAAAAGCTCGGCACTGTGACCGAGCTTTTTCATGTCATCAACAGCGATTGGTCGTGTTCGGGCACTGAACGTGTCTCTCACTCCGGCAATGCAGGCTCCACCGTAAATCGTCCAACATCAACGCCCACCACTTTGACCTGATCGCCAGCCAGCAATGTGCAATCACTGGCGGCCGAACTTAGTTGCAGTTGCCAAGTGACACCTGAGTATTTTACCGTCGATGTTTGCTCTCGGCTCAACGGCTCACTGAGCGTCAAGGTCAATCCGATAAAATCACTATGGCGATTATCCGGGCGTCGTCCGCCCCGTTGTAACTGTTTAAGTGGCCGCCACAGCATGGCAGTTAACAAGCCTGCACCTATCCCGGTGCTGCTAAATAACGCCGTCACCGTTTCTGGCACAACGCCGACCATCGCCAAGAGTCCCACCAAAATAGCAGCAACACCGGTTGCCAATAACACAATGGTCGATAAACCCAGTAGCCAGACTTCAACGGCTAACAGTAACAAGCCCACAATCACGGTTAATTCTGCAAGGTAGATACTCACACTAAACATCCTGTTTTACGCTTTGCTCTTATTGAGTGTATCAATAATTGTCATCGCTTCTGCAACCACATTCGCTGCGCCTGTCCCAGAGTCAGGCAGCAGTACCACTGAGGACTCTTTGGCAATCGCCTGTTTCGCCTTGATCGCTTTTTCTGCCAGCTCCAACTGGATGGCTTTTTGCCCTTCCTCTGTAATCGCTCGTGTCCCGACGATTTCAAGTGCTTCGGCTTGCGCTTCGGCAACCGCAATAATGGCTTGCGCTTCCCCTTCCGCTTGCAAGATTTGCTCTGACTTTTCCGCTTCCGCCGCTAAGACTCGGGCCTGCTTTTGACCTTCAGCAACGTTTATATCCGATTGACGCGCCCCTTCTGATTCAAGAATCACCGCACGCTTTTCTCGCTCAGCCTTCATTTGACGCTCCATGGCATCGAGAACAGAGCGAGGTGGATCGATATCCTTGATTTCGTAACGCAGCACCTGAACGCCCCATGGCTGAGCGGCCTCATTGATGGCAGAGACAATCGCGGTGTTTAGGCTTTCACGCTCTTCGAAGGTTTTATCCAGCTCCATTTTACCCACCTCACTACGCATGGTGGTTTGCGCAAGCTGAGTCACGGAGTACACATAATCGTCGACGCCATAACACGCTTTATACGGATCCAATACCTTGATGTATAAGACACCGTCAACAACCAGCGAAATATTATCGCGCGTGATCGCGGATTGACTGGGTACATCATACGCTTGTTCTTTTAACGTCCTGGTATAACCAATACGATCGATAAATGGCACGATGAAATTGAGACCCGCTTCCATCGTCTTGTAATACTTACCAAACCGCTCGACGACATACGCCGTATTTTGTGGCACAAACTTAATCGCACCGCGTAGCACCACGATCACTAAGACCGCCAGCACGACCCAGACGCCAATAAAACTCGACGTTTCTAAAAAAATCGTATCCATGGAGAAACCCTATCACTGCGAGTCACAATTATGACTGGCATAAACAAACCCAAACGCGCGCACAAACGTGTCTGCGGCGTTACTCGTCGTCTTTCATGATACGTTATTGTCAGCATAAAAAGACATCATCCAACGAGTGATTTGACACTCCTCGCAATCTAGATCGCTTTTCTACGATGTACTATACGCCGATATATCACAGTTATCTGGCCTTGCTCTCATTTTCACAATACACTCGCACAAAGTTGCCGCTTTCATCCGCAAAATAGATTTACCTCACATTCTTTTGGGTGTATTCTCGATAATGTTCAACCGTGTTGGTTGACGGACTGTTGGTCGTAGACATACCGAGTCGCAACCAATAGTAAACTGACGCGCAAATAACGCGTGGTCCTGTTGAGGCTGCCTAGCAGCTTCGATAATCGGAAATTTATGCAGCAATTGAATATAGATACATCGAAACACCCCACCGCTAGGCTGGAAAGTTAGTTGTCCTGAAGATATTCGCTACATTTGCCCATAGAGTCGATTAACGGCACTCGCGTCACTGCAACACCTAGTTAATATATTCAGGAGACACCATGTCCAAAGCTAATGGTTCCGTTAAGTGGTTTAACGAAGAGAAAGGTTTCGGTTTTATCCAGCAAGAGAACGGTCCAGACGTATTCGTTCACTTCCGTGCTATCGTTGGTGAAGGCTTCCGCACACTAGCAGAAGGCCAACAGGTTGAGTTCGATATCGAGCAAGGTCAGAAAGGCCCACAGGCTGCGAACGTCGTTCGCCTGTAAGCCAAACCAAATTTAAGAGAAAGGCGCCCAACTGGGCGCCTTTTTTGTCGCTATCATTTGTTGTTTGCTCTTACCCATCATTTTTAAGCAAAACCTCATCCAGGTCGCATTCCTTTCACACGTGCTATAGACGCTCTTACCACCATCTACTAGGCTGAAAACATAAACATTGTCAGGAGGACGTATGCTATCTCCGTGTTTAATTGTTGACGATCATGAAATGATTCGTGACACCATTGGAATGATGGCCCAAGCACTGGGTATTAAGTCGGTGATCACGGCAGAAGATGGCGCCGAAGCGATATCAAAGGCATACCATGAAGCTCCCAATCTGATCATTACCGACTTACAAATGGATCCCATTGACGGGTTGGAAATGTTACGACTGATGCGGAGCGGTCGCTATCATTTGCGTCATGATACACCCATCATCATTTTAACCGCTAACGCGTCTCAGGCAGTGATCAGCGAGTGCATTCGCTATGACGTCGATGCTTTTATGGTTAAGCCGGTGAAAAAACAAGATCTAGAAAACCGTGTCAAGCAGCTATCTAAGCAGACCAAAGCTAAAAAGCCCCCCACATTCTACTTTGAGATGTACCAGTCAGATCCTGCCAAATCAACGGAGTTTGAGCACAACGGCGCGATTGTTTTTACTGAGGAAGAGCAATACCAGATAGAGTGCATCACAGAGCCTGTCATTGATACACCATTGCCTCCTGAAGGCTCTTCAGAAAAAGAGCCACAAGTATCGGCCCCCATTAAACGAGAGCGTAAGTTTATACGTTGGCAAGAAAAGTATACAGTGGGCCATCAATCATTGGATGAGAGTAACAAGCAGCTGCTCTCTATCATCAACGATACGTATGAGGCCATTGCCTACCACCATGAGGACGAGACTAAGACGGATTTTGAGGCCCTTGCGCAACGCTTTCGTGACTACATTGACTCACACTTTCAGCTCGAGGAAGATATCCTCGAAGCGCGCGCCTACCCCAAATACAAAGCGCATGCTGCGATTCACCAACGCCTCGCCCGGCAAGCGCAATATGTGCTGCTACAGTGCCAAGCCGACCCAGAGCTATACCGCTCAGAGTTTTTTAAGTTTCTACGTTATTGGTGGATTCACCATGTGGTGCGTGAAGATACCCAATATCGTGATTTCTTACTACAGGGCCCCTAGCACACTAAGTCGCTAGCCCACCTCGGTGCCCACAGTGCTCTTTGCCTGTTGGCACCGAGACATACACCCAAGCTATCTGTTCCTAACCTATCGCCCCTGTTCCGCCACATATATGGGATGTGGGAACCTGCCCACACCTTTAGGCCAGTAAATGTTACTTCTCAAAACACTTACTTTCACAAAAAATTTAACAATAAATAAATTCATACATTTCATCAATTTAATTACAGATGACAAACCCAACACTAAAATCTGGGGTTGATAAACCAAATTCATCGCCTATTATATAAAACGAATTCGTTAGAGCACAAAACAATTATGTGGCGATCAAAAACGACAGACACGGCAGTACTGGAATCTGAAGTACGTGACCGTAAACAGACCCAGACCAACACGCAGTTTGTGTTTCGTAAGCCAGCTATCAAGGATGGCGGCAATATCTATCGATTAATCACACAGTGCCCACCGTTGGATGTGAATTCCGCTTATTGCAACTTCTTACAGGCGACGCACTTTAAAGAGACCTGTGTCGTTGCAGAGCGTGAGGGTGATGTACAAGGCTTTATCTCGGGCTACATTCGCCCTGAGCAGCCAGACACCTTTTTTGTCTGGCAGGTTGCCGTGTCACCCAAAGCACGTGGAGAAGGGCTTGCCCTGTCGATGATCGAAGCGCTGATGGCACGCAAAGTCTCAAGCAATATTCGCTTCATCGAAACCACGATCACAGAAGACAACGCCGGATCTTGGGCGCTGTTTAAAAAGGTAGACCGCCTCTACGGTACAGGTGGTCAGCGCTCTGTGTTCCTTGACGAACAAGAGCACTTCAACGGTGAACACGACACCGAATACCTTTTCCGAATTCCACTCAAAAAATAACAGGATGAGTTATGGATATCTTTAAATCGCAGGAGTCAAATGTTCAATGTTACGCCAACAACTTCCCGGTGGTGTTTGAAAGCGCTAAGGGTTGCTGGATCACAGGCGTCGACGGCAAGCGCTACCTCGATTTTCTCGCTGGCGCCGGCTCACTCAACTATGGGCATAACAACCCAACGTTGAAAAAAGCTCTGATCGAGTACATCGAGAAAGATGGCATTACACACGGCCTGGATATGTACACAGGTGCAAAAGCACGCTTTCTCGAAGTATTTAAAGAACACATCTTGGCACCGCGTGATTTGGACTATAAGTTCCAATTTACTGGCCCAACAGGCACTAACGCTGTTGAAGCAGCAATGAAGCTTGCTCGTAAAGTGACAGGCCGAGCAAATATTGTATCTTTCACCAACGGCTTCCACGGCTGTACATATGGTGCATTGGCAGTGACGGGTAATCATCATCACCGTGGTGGTGGCGGCATCCCTGTCAATAACGCGGTGACACGTCTTCCGTACGATGGCTATGCAGACGTTGATGGTTTAACTTTGTTCGAAACCATGCTGAATGACGCATCAAGTGGTCTAACAGGCGGCGATAAACCTGCTGCAGTGCTGCTTGAAGTCGTCCAAGGCGAAGGTGGCCTAAACGCAGCCTCTAATGAGTGGTTGCAGCGCCTGCAAGACATTTGTAAGGCACACGATATCTTAATGATTGTCGATGACATCCAGGCTGGTTGTGGCCGTACGGGGACGTTCTTCAGCTTTGAGCCATCAGGCATTAAGCCCGATATTGTGACCCTGTCCAAATCAATTGGTGGTTATGGTCTACCAATGGCCGTGGTGCTACTAAAACCTGAGCTGGATCAATGGGCACCGGGTGAACACAACGGTACATTCCGTGGTAACAACCACGCGTTTGTGACTGCAGCGGAAGCGATTGACACATACTGGCGTGATGATCAGTTCCAAACGCATATTCAAGCGCGTGCGGATCAGCTAAACAAGGTCTTGCAAGAGATGTTGCACGAGCATAGTGATCTGTTTGACACCATCAAAGGACGTGGCTTGATGCAGGGTATCGCTTGTCAAAACGGTGACATTTCTGACGACATCACTAGCCTATGTTTCGACAATGGCATGATTATCGAGACCGCGGGTCCAGATGATGAAGTGATCAAATTCTTCTCGCCACTGACAGTCAGTGAAGCAGAGATGGAAAAAGGCTTGCAGATCTTCGTTAAATCGGTCGAGCAGTACAAGAAAGAGAAGCTTAAAAAAGCATCGTAATCGCTAGGATAATAAACCTTGTTTAACGAAGAGACGTTGAAGGAATAAACATGATTGTCCGCACATTAGAAGAGTGCCAAAAAACCGAGCGCCGCGTAGTGGCAGAAAACTGGGAAAGCGTACGCATGTTGCTACGCGATGATAATATGGGATTTTCTTTCCATATTACCACCATCTATGCCAACACTGACACGCACATTCACTACCAGAACCACTTAGAGTCTGTGTATTGCATGTCGGGTGAAGGTGAAATTGAAACCACGGATGACGGTAAGGTTTATCCTATTAAACCTGGCACACTGTATATCCTAGACAAACATGACGAGCACCAGCTTCGCGCAAACAAAGGTGTTGATATGGTCATGGCCTGTGTTTTCAACCCACCGATTACTGGGCAGGAAACACACGATGAAAACGGTGTTTATCCATTAGTCGATTAACCGTCACGGGGCAGCCGGATGCTGCCCCTGTAAACCCAATCGACTCCCTAATTCATAAAAGCCCACAAGGAGCTCACATGAATCATACCGTTGAAAAGATCGGCGGTACGTCGATGTCAGCCTACGACGCTGTCATGGATAATATCTTTTTGTACCCGTCAAACCCGTACAACCGCATTTTTGTTGTTTCTGCTTACGCTGGCATCACGGATGCATTGCTAGAATGTAAGCGTTCGGGCAAGCCCGGCATTTATCGCCTTCTCGCCGCCAATAATCCAAAGTGGCGTGATGCGATGGACGAGCTAGAGCAACGTATGCTGCTTATTAATAGCAATATGTTCCCCGATCCTGTATACCGTGAACGTGCTGACAACTTTATCCGTCAACGCATGGAAAAAGCACATAGCTGTATCGAAGGTATACTCGAAACCTGTAACTATGGGCAGTTTTCTCTGGAAAGCTATCTCCCACAAGTTCGCGAGTTTCTCTCCTCTATCGGTGAGGCACACAGTGCGCACAACTCAACGCTACTGCTTGAGAGTGTGGGGATAAACTCACGATTTGTTGACCTCTCTGGCTGGGATAATCCCGATGAAGGCAAAGGCGACCTCAATACGGTGATTGCCAATGCCATGGAAGACATTGATTTCAGTACTGAGCTGCCCATCGTTACCGGCTACGTCTATTGTGATGAAGGTCTGATGAAGACCTATGACCGCGGTTACAGTGAAATGACATTCAGCCGTATTGCGGTGTTGACCAAAGCAAGCAGCGCGGTAATCCACAAAGAATATCACCTAAGCAGTGCCGACCCTCGCATTGTGGGTCCAGAACGTGTCCAGCCTATGGGTCTTAGTAACTACGATGTGGCTGACCAGCTGGCCAACTTAGGGATGGAAGCCATCCACCCTAATGCAGCCTCGGGGATGCGCGCCGTGGGTATCGAATTGGTCGTGAAAAACACCTTCGAGCCTGAACATGCGGGCACGGTGATCTCACACAAATATCGTCCAAAAGACAAAGAGATCGAGATCATTGCGGGTCGAGATAAGGTGCTAGCTCTCCATATCTTTGACCAATCAATGGTTGGGCATGTCGATCAGGTCAGCTATGACGTGATGGAAATCATTCGCGAAGAGAACGTGCAGCTCATCAGTAAAGAGATGAATGCCAACTCAATTACCTACTACTTAGACGGCAAAACAGCCAGTCAAGACAAGGTGATTAGTCGTGTTGAGAAGCTCTACCCGAAAGCGAAGATTACGGGTGAAATGGTCGCACTGATTTCTGTCATTGGTAGCCGCATCGACTCAAACCAAACCATGAGCAAGGGTATGCTGGCGTTGCTTGACGCAGAGATAAACCCTAAAGCGGCGCACTCATCTATGCGCGATGTGGATGTGCAATATGTAGTACTCGATAAGTTCTACCATGCGTCGATTTGTGCACTACATGCTTGTTTTATTGAAGAGCCTACGCCTAAGCCAACCATTCGGGCCGCTTAGTACTCTCGGTGCACATGACAAGCAAGAAACCCTACCCCCTTACTTAAGGGGGTTTTTTAGTTTTATAGGCTGCCCTAGAACCCCTATTTACGATTAAAAACCAACCTAATCGCCTATCCGTATTGATAAAGTCTAGTTAAAAGGTAAAATTCCGCACTTTATCTGGAAAGCGGTAGTGCCTTTATGATCGATCCCAATATGCTCCCCGTTTACTTAACCGCCGTTGTCGCGCTTCTGCTGGTGCCCGGACCGGATATGTTGCTAATCGTGAGCGCCAGTCTTAGCTATGGCAGACGGGTTGGTATGGCCGCGAGCTTGGGTAATGCAACATCAGGATTGATCCTGACCGGGTTAGCCGCAACCGGCGTGTCAGCCATGATTGCGATGTCACCAACGGCCCTCACCATTCTGCAGTACGTAGGAGCCGCGTATTTGCTAAAAATGAGTATAGATATGTGGCGTGCCTCTCCAACAGGCAGCGCCGAGCTCGCGCATCATCAAGGCATGGGCAAATATCTCTATAAACGCGCGGTGATGACCAACCTATTGAACCCAAAGGCACTACTGTTTTTTGTGTTGTTTTTACCGCAGTTTATTTCGCAGCAAATTCAAGCCTCGTCCAGCACGCAACTGCTAACGCTTGGGCTGCTCCTCAACCTATTAGGGCTCGTTTTTAATCTGCTTTTAGTGGCGATAGTCGGCAAGCTTGGCAATGCAATGCTCACCAATACCCGCGTCCAAATGTATCAGCATAAAATAATGGCGCTCGTTTTTGCGGCGCTCGCTGCCTGGCTTTTTGCTCAACAATCCTTGTAATCCATCCGACGACCTGAGTGAAAAACCAACGAACCAGACGTTGAGTGATAAAAATTCAGGCAGTTGTCTGATATATTATGCCTCTGTCAGTCGTATAACTGACATTGGCTCGTTGAAGGCGTTTTACGCCTTCACCTTTATCGGATGGATTCGGTCACGTGTTTAATCTTCACCTTCCCACACTTACCCTGGCTTACATCAGTGTGTTCTGGCTACTCACCATTGGCGTGTTGTTGATTGGGTGGCAATTTAATCAACACAAAGACATCAAGCTGTGGGGGCTGGCTTGTCTGCTGATCTCGACGGGCACGTCGGTGTATAACATTGGCAATGTCACTGAAACGTCGGGGCTCGTTTGGATAGGCACCACAGCCGCGATTTGCTCGCATATTCTGGTGTGGTTAGGAACGAAATCCTTCGTGGGCAAACCCTTGTCATGGCGGACGGCTTCGCTGGCCGCACTCTTAGGTGTAGGGGTTTATACACTCATTCTTGCCAATCATATTCCGCTTGCTCTCCGTATTACTTGGTATTGTGCGTTCTACGTGGCAATGCACCTTGCGGTTTTAATCCTCATTGTAGAGAGCCCAGAGAGAAAGCGGATAGGCTTTAAACTCTATGCGTCCGTGCTCCTTCTCTTATTAATACTTTATGGGCTTCGCGCCTACTTCGCCTTTGACACCCCGATGAAGAACACCGGCCTATCTCAACGCTATATTGCCGTGTATTACTTGATCTTAATGGCCGAGTTCGTCAAGTTTATGACCTTCATTTACCTTTGTTTTGAGCGACTAGAGCACACGCTTTGTCAGCTTGCGCTCCGTGATACCTTGACGCAGCTTCCGAATCGACGCGCCTTTGTGACGCAATCCGCACAGCGTCTTCTTTCTAATCAACCAAATGCTCTTATCCTGGCTGATTTGGATAACTTCAAAAGTATTAATGACGTCTATGGACATCTTGCTGGCGACCAAGTATTGGTCGCTTTCAGTCAGCACTTAGAGAGGATCACCCAACAAGAAGGCGCATTTTGCGCCCGAACGGGAGGTGAAGAATTTATTTTGCTACTCAGTGGTCAGTCTGTGCGTCGCGTACAAGACATTGCGCTACAACTGAAGCGCCAAATCGAGGCATGCCAAGTGACGACCGAATACGGCCATCACATCCAGTTTACGGTGAGTATCGGCGTCGGCATCAAGCGTCAGAAGCAATATGTCGCCATGAATCAGTTATTTGAGTGCGCGGATACCGCCTTATACGAAGCAAAAGCCCGTGGGCGAAACCGCATTGAATTCGCATTAACTGAACATGGTGATGCGCCGTCCAGCATATCACCAACATCCAATCAATCGCCCATCAGCCAGGAAACTGATAGCCCTTCTCTACCTAAACGTTATCTCGAGCGTCAATCTTTGTCATAATAGGCGTTCAGCCCGTACTAGGAGAACGTGTAATGGATGAGAACACCGCCACGCTACTGAATCTACGTGTCATTGAAGTCAGCGACTATCAGCCCTTAGCAGAGTTGATGGATCTCGTCTTCCCGGATGTCGGCGGTGCTTGGCCTAAGAGCACGATCATGCAACTGGTCACCGCTTTCCCGGATGGCCAGATATGCATTGAAGATAATGGGAAAATCGTCGCCGCCGCGTTAACGCTTAAAGTATCCTACAACCGCTTTTCGCTGCCGCATACCTATGCCGACATCATTACGGATGATGGGGTGGTGTTCCACAACGCAAAAGGGGATGCACTGTATGGCCTCGACGTGTTTGTACACCCTGATTATCGTGGCCATCGTCTTGGCCGCCGACTTTACGAAGCGAGAAAGGATCTGTGTCAGGCGCTTAATTTAAAAGCGATCCTTGCTGGCGGTCGTATACCGGGTTATCACAAACACAATGATGTTTCAGTGACGGATTATATTAATAAAGTCAGAAGAAAAGAGGTTCACGACCCCATTCTCTCGTTTCAGCTGTCTAATGACTTTGATGTTAAGCGTTTGATGAATCGCTATTTACCCGAAGACGATAAGTCTGCGGGTTATGCCACACTGTTGGAGTGGGATAACTTCTTCTATGAAGAAGATGCATCCTCTGTGCATGATATTGAAAAAACCATCGTCCGCCTCGGGGTCGTGCAATGGCAGATGCGTCATGTGCTCTCAGTGGATGATCTTTTGAATCAGGCCGAATTCTTCGTCTCATCCTTAGCCAACTATCAGTCAGATTTCGCGCTATTTCCCGAGTTCTTCTGCGCGCCATTAATGGGGCTTGCACCTGATAAGCGCTCCGTCGAGGCTATCCGCTTTCTCAGTGAATTTACCCAAGCAATTAAGCAACGGTTTTCGCAATTGGCCGTCACCTACAACATCAATATTATCGCTGGCAGTATGCCCGTGTTGGAAAATGGCAAACTGTATAACGTCTCCTACTTAATGCATCGCGACGGTAGTATTGATGAGCAATACAAAATCCATATTACGCCGCACGAACAACGTGACTGGGTCATCGATGGCGGGGATACGGTCAAAGTCATTGAAACCGATGCGGGCCGAGTGGGTATTCTCACCTGCTATGACGCCGAGTTTCCTGAGTTAGGGCGTATACTTGCCGAGCAAGGTGTACAGATCCTATTCGTGCCCTTTTGGACCGATACCAAAAACGGTTATTTACGTGTGCGCCTTTGTGCCCAAGCTCGCGCGATTGAAAACGAGTGCTATGTCGCGATTGGCGGTAGCGTGGGCAACCTTCCTCGGGTAGATAATGTCGACATCCAGTACGCTGAGTCTGCGGTATTTTCACCCTCGGATGTCTATTTCCCGCACGATGCAACACTTGCGGAAGCGAATGCTAATACCGAGATGATGATTTTCGCTGACGTCGATTTGGACAAGCTCAAAATGCTGCATGAACGAGGCTCGGTGACGAACTTGAAACACCGTAGGCCCAAGCTCTATGCTAGCCATTTAAGCCAAGAGTAGCCTTAATCCAGCCTCGCCGAGTGCGGGGCTTTAATTTGTAAACAGGAGACAAAAAAGACTAGATTCCCATACACATTTACCAAAAGCTTCTATCCTTACTCAACAAACTGCTTATTTTTTATCCAGTGCGATATTGAGGTGAGATCATGAAGCTCAAATATAAAATGTTAGTTAGCTTATTGGGTGTGGGTTGCCTCCCCGCGTTAATGATTAGTTTGCTTTCTCTTCATACCGCCTCGTCGTCACTCGAGCATCAAACGTTTAGTCAGCTAGAAGCGTTGAGAGAGGTAAAACAATCAGCGGTCACACGCTACTTTCAAACGGCTGAAGGCCAGATAATTACTACCGCTGAAACCCCTTCCGTGTCCAACACCATGGCCAGCATGATTGATGCCATGGAGACACTTCCCTCTCATACCGCCCAGGCAAGCTCACAACTCACCCGCTATTATCAGCGTCACCTCATTGATCCACTTGATGAGATCAGCACAGAGACACTACCCAGCGCACAAGATCTGGTGAGCAATCTAACGCCACAAACGGTGGCGCTACAAAAAGCCTACTTAATCGACAACCCTAACCCCGTGGGAGAAAAAGGCGCATATCAAACCAGTGGCCAATTGTCTCAGTACGATCAAGCGCATCAAACCATCCATCCCTACTTACGCGATGTTCAAGAAAAGTTTGGTTACTACGACATCTTTATGATCGAAGCAAACCAAGGCCACATCCTTTACTCGGCCGCTAAAGAGCTTGATTTCGGCACGTCGCTAACAACGGGCCTGTTTAGTACGTCCGGCCTAGCTGACGCTTTCCGTCAAGCGAAAACGTTAGCAGATGGCGATACCGTGATTATTGATTTCTCACCCTACACCGCCTCAAACAACGCGCCAGCAGGGTTTATGGCATCGCCGATTTATCACAACGGTAGCGTCATTGGTGTGCTCGCCTATCAATTCCCGATAGATAAGCTCAGTGCGATTATGGCAGAGCGAGATGGACTGGGAAACACAGGCGAAACCTATCTCATCGGACCAGATAACTTGATGCGCTCAGACTCCTTCTTAGATGCCGAGCATCGGTCGGTTTTCGCCTCCTTTATGCAACCTGCGCAAGGCAGCGTTGAAACACTGGCCGTTGAGCGAGCGATGCAAGGCGAAACCGGTATCGATGTCATTAATGATTACAACGGTAATCCCGTTCTCTCTGCCTACGCCCCGCTGACGGTCAGTGGACTCAGCTGGGCAATCATTGCGGAAATGGACGTTAAAGAGGCGTTCGCAGCACTCAACGAACTGCAAGGACTCATTATCACCGTGTTGGTGATTGCGGTGACTGCGATCGTAGTCACTGCTATTCTATTGACGCGTTCGATTACCCGCCCAATAGGTGGCGAACCGGCTGAGATGGCCAAGATAGTACAAACAATTGCCGACGGTGATCTGAGAGTGCGCTTTGACGCAAGCCCTAAAGCAACGGGGATTTATCGCTCCATACGTGCGATGGCAACCAACCTCACGACCATGGTGTGCGATATTATCGGTGCCACTAACCAACAAGCGGCTGCGGCTGAGCAGTTATCCTCCTCGAGCGTGCAAACACTCACTAACTTTGAAGCCCAAAACGCCCGGACAGAGCAAGTGGCGGCAGCGATGGAAGAAATGACAGCGACTGCCAATCAAATTTCCTCCAGTTCCGCCTCGACAGCGGATGCTACCGAAAAGGCGCGTTCACTTATCCATAACGGTGACCAACAAGTGACCGAGTCTGTCGATGCGATGCAAGATCTTGTCACGCGTCTCAATCACGCCAAAGAGCAAACGGATGCGCTCGGGCAAAGCGCTGAAGATATCTCCAGCATATTGCAAACGATTGGCCAAATTGCTGATCAAACCAACCTGTTAGCATTGAATGCAGCCATTGAAGCGGCACGCGCGGGCGAACAAGGTCGCGGCTTTGCGGTCGTCGCCGACGAAGTGCGCACACTGTCGCAAAGCACACAACAAGCGACCAGTGAGATCACGCAGATGATTGATAATCTTCAGCATAACTCCAGCACCACAACACAAGCTATCTCAGAGAGTGCGACAACCGCCAACTATGTCTCAGAACGCGCAGAAACAAGCTTATCGTCGCTCAAGCAAGCGGTGAATGCGGTGGATGAAATTGCAGACATGGCGATGCAAATGGCCAGTGCCTCAGAGGAGCAATCTCTCGTGGCGACGGAGATTAACCAAAACTTGGAAGAGATCAACACCATGACAGGTGAAAACCGTCAAGCAATGGATCAAATCACTCAAGCGACACACAATCTCAGCGAACTCTCTCATACACTAAAAGGCCACACGCAAAAATTTCAGTGCAAACAAGCCTAATCGAGCGGCATCATTTTCTCTGAGTACCCATCGCACTGACTTTGTTCAAGGTCAGTGCATTGACTGGTACAAAGGATCACTCTCTTGATAGAATCAACCCGTTTCTGCGTAAGCGTTATTAAGAGAGATTCCGAATGGGACGAAGTTTTGAAGTTCGTAAAGCGTCAATGGCGAAAACCCAGGGCGCGAAAATTAAGGTGTATTCAAAGTACGGTAAAGAGATTTACGTCTGTGCTAAAAATGGTGGCTCGGATCCTGAGAGCAATCTATCACTGCGTCGTTTGATTGAGAAAGCCAAAAAAGACCAGGTGCCTGGCCACGTGATCGACAAAGCGCTCGATAAAGCCAATGGCACAGGTGGCGAAAACTATGAAGTGGCGCGTTACGAAGGCTTTGGGCCAGGTAGCTGCGCGGTGATAGTGGATTGCTTAACGGATAATAACAGCCGTACTTATATGGACGTACGCCAGTGCTTTGTGAAAAACGATGCGAAAATTGGCACGCCCGGTGCAGTGTCTCATATGTTTGAGCACCAAGCTGTTTTCCAGTTTAAAGGCGAGGATGAAGAAGGCACGCTTGAGGCCTTGGTGATGGCTGATGTGGATGTGTCAGACATCGAAGCAGACGAAGGAGTGATTACCGTTTTTGCCCCTCATACAAAGTTTTTCAAAGTGAAAAATGCGCTAAGTGACTTTCTTGGCGATACGCCGATTGATCTTGAAGAGATCACCTTTGTGCCTCAAATCGACACTCAGGTCAGCGGCGACGATGTTGAACGTTTTGAAAAGTTCCTCGATATGCTTAACGACTGCGACGACGTGCAAAATGTCTACCACAACGCAGAGCTAATCTAAACACAATGACTATGCGCCATGTCATCATGGCGCCTTATCGCTCACCCAGTTGCGTGAGTAACATTTGCGAAAATAACGCCCAATTTTGACGAAACTGATCGTCCCCCTGCAAGACATAACTTTGCAATCCCGCTCCAAGGAAAAACGCATCCACGACACGAATCGCCGTATCAATTTGATGCTGCGGGATTTTTCCCTGATAGAAGTACTCAATTGCGCGTGTATATTCCGCTAACCCATGTTGAGAAAAACGCTGAATAGCGACCCTAAACTGTTCATCAAATAAGGCTTGGGTGGTAAAGCTATACATCGCTTTCATCGCATAGGGCTCACATTGCATGGTGAGATACAAGGTATCCCCTGTCACTTCGAGATAACTCTCAAAATCATCAAAATTGGCAGGCTCGGCCACGGCAAGAAACATAGAGATTAATTCATCAACCGCTGCATATTTGACGGCATCAAGGTTGTCAAAATGATGATACAACGCCCCTTTACTGATCCCGGCTTTCTTCCCTAATTTTGTTGCCGTTAACGCAGCAAGCCCCTCATTTCCAACGATTTCTAGCGTAGTCGAAAGAATATGTTGGCGCATAGCACGCGACGCAATTTCGTTTTTGTTCATCGTTTTTTGATCAAAAGTGAAAGTTCAGATGAAAAAATAAAACATACCGAATGTTCATTCAATTTTTTTTGGGTAAAATGTGACCGATAACCGAATGATTCCTCAACACCAAGGCGTCGGAAGAAAAAAGGCATGAAAGTGGGTGTTGTAAAATAACAGAATAAGGTTCAAAGACAGGTTTAAACGCAATGGCTACAATGAAGAGAGGTAGAAATGGTAAGGGGTGAAGTCAGTGATGAAAGGACTATGGGCGTTACTGTTAACATTAGCGGTTACATGGCCGGTGAGCGCTAAGACCACGTATGTGGTTGGCGTACAGAGTTTTTCACAGTATTACCCGTATTCAGCCTATTCTAATCGCAACTATTCTGGCTTTAACCGAGAGCTTTTGGATATGTTTGCCAATGAATATCACTACCGTTTCGTTTATAAAGCGCTACCGTTAAGACGGCTCGATCGTCGATTTGTTGAGGGCGCCTTTGATCTAAAATATCCCGACAGTCCAGATTGGGGGCAAAAAATTAAAAAGAAAGCCAGTGTCACATACAGTGATTCTGTGGTGAGCTATACGAATGGCGTCATGGTCATTGACCAATATTATGGCCGGCCTTTGAATGAATTCCGTTTACTCGGTACCGTTACTGGCTTCACACCTCATCCTTATCAATCTCGCATCAACGCAGGGAAAATACGTGTTGATGAAAGCTACCAATATGATTCGCTGTTAATGAAAGTCATCAGTGGTCGCGTTGATGGAGGCTATACCAATATTGACGTCGCACAGTTTTATCTTGACCAAATGGGGCTAAAAAAAGGCTCCGTCAAATTTGATGATGCCCTCCCACATGTGAAAGGAACACACCACCTTTCGACAATTCACTATCCAAAACTAATTAAAGAATTTAACCAATTTTTAGCCGATAATCATGCCAAGGTCACTGAGCTGAAAGCGCGTTATGGGCTTGAGTAATGAAGGTTTATTGCTTCCTTTCTGTCCGTAGTACTGTATACTCGACGCGCCATTTCAGGCAGGATGAGTCGGTTGAATCAGTTAGAGAAGAGTTGCTTTGAGTAATCAGCTTATCAGTCTAGATTTGTTTTATGCGATTGAGCACCTTATGCCCGGGAAGCGCACTGCCGCGTTATTCCGTCGGTCAATTAAACACCTCCCCGTGACCACATTGGCGCTTACCCACTACGACTCCGCTGCAGGGCTTCAGCTCGCATTATTCCGTCATTGCCGCAATTATGTGGCCTTTACACAAGGCAAGCCCATTTCGCCTGATTTTGATTTCTCTGGGACTGCCGAGCAAATTTTGGCGGCTGAATCAGTGATGAAGGCCTTTATTCGTGGTGCCTACTGGTGGGTGGACTATCACATGAGCCTGTATCGTGACGATTGGAGCCAAGAGCAGTCTCAACGTTGGTTAAGAGACTTACGTTTGCTGGTACAAGTCATTATCGGTGTCGGGAATTGCACCAATGCGGAATTTTTGATCACGCACCGAGGGCCAATCCAAGCCCTGACTTACGATACACATCTCGAGCCTTTTCTTACTAATTATTAGTCATGCCTTGGCCACGCCCAGAGATCTGAGCTATTGATTGATAATCACACACTGCTTTCGCTATTTCGTCACGTTTATTCGCTAGCCTAGGCCCATGACGATGACACAAGGTTCACCATGAAGCGACTAAAGCGGTATCAATACGAGCGGTATGCCATTTTATGCCGCGCCTCTTATCCTGCCTATTTTAATCACACGCAGTACGGCTTCAGTCCGAGTGGGCGACGCGATATTTACGATCGCTGGGGGCGTTGTATTATTCGCGTGCTATGGCGAGATGATAACGATGTGGTGGTGGTATTTCGCGGCTCGCAAACCTTGTGGGACTGGCTGGTAAATTGTGCCTGTGGTCCCAAGCGTATTCGCATGGCTAACGCTTATTGTTGCGTACACTGGGGGTTTCACTACTTACTGACACAAAAAAGTTTGCCATGGCAACAGCACAAACGTCGTTACCAAGCAATGACCACCAGCCAGTTTGCTGATGTCGCACATGCCGCGGATATGGCTTCCTTAGACGGTAATACGGTGCTCGATAAACTCTGCTCCGCCCTTTCGCCTTTGGTCCAGGCCAACAAAAAAGTCTCTTTTATTGGCCACTCGTCAGGCGGGGCGATGGCGGTCCTTGCCGCGGCGATGCTTCCAACACCAATGAGCAGTGCCATTAAACGCATCGTCACCTTTGGTCAACCCGCTGCCGGTATGTGGCGCTTTAAGCAGCACTATCCTTTTCACACCAAAACCTACCGTATCTGTTGTGATGTCGACATTATTACCTTCTTACCCGGTATTCCTTTGCTGTATTGGCATGTCGGTCGGCTTCTATGGCTACATGAAAACAAAATCTATACCGACACGTCGTCACTGATTCGCGTGCTGCGGGTTTTATTTAGCTGGCTCGCACGCCCCATCGCTTATCACTACATGGATAAATACATCCGACGCAAAGATTACTTTGACCAACACTAATTTGTCTGTACCAACCAATACGTGATCTTGATACCAGCTTCCTTCACTGTCCCAAGACTGTCACCCAGTAGTCACCGCGTTTTCATATTGCCTCGCCACACTTTCGACCGACTTTGCGATGTACTTTCTAGCGCATCGCTATCACCTAAATCATAAATACGATAACGAACAGAAAGGAAGAATTGTCGTGAGCAAGCATATTGACCAACGTCCGCTGGACGCAGAACCCGAATTCAATCGCTTTATTGATGCCGCCGTCAGTCGTCGCCGCTTTTTACAAGGCGCGGGCGCAGCCAGTACAGTCGCTTTTTTTGCCGCTAACCCTGTCGCAAAGGCCGTGGCTGGCAGCATGAGCAAAAGTGAACTGCTTGGGTTTGAAGCCATCCCCACCTCAACCGCTGATACGGTCAGCGTCCCTGCGGGTTATAAGGCAGATGTACTTGTGTCTTGGGGAGACCCTATTTTTGCCAATGCCCCTTCGTTTTCTCAACAAAACAACGCCGATGCGCAAGCGCAGCAGTTTGGCGACAATAATGATGGCATGACATTTTTCCCGCTCGCCAATGATCGCGCCTTGCTCGCGGTCAATAACGAGTACATCAACGATGAGTATTTGTTTACGCACGGTGGAGAAAACATCTCAGCCGATGATGCGCGTAAATCACAAGCAGCGCACGGTGTCTCCTTGGTTGAGCTCAAAAAAGTCGATGGTCGTTGGGTAGTGAATCCACAAGGCCGCTTAAACCGCCGTATTACCGCGTATACAGAAATGGCAATGACAGGTCCTGCTGCCAGCCACTCATTGCTTAAAACCGCGGCTGACCCCTCGGGTCAGAAGATCCTCGGCACCTTTAACAATTGTGCCAACGGCGAAACGCCTTGGGGCACCTATCTCACCTGCGAAGAGAACTTTAACGGCTATTTTGCCAGCGAAAAAACCGTTACCTTAGGCAAAACCTATCAGCGCTACGGCATCAGCGATAGTGATTGGGGATACGACTGGTATAAACACGACGAGCGCTTTGATGTCGCCAAGCATCCCAATGAGCCCCACCGCTTTGGCTGGGTGGTCGAAATTGATCCTATGGATCCCAACTCAACCCCGAAAAAGCGCAGTGCGCTGGGTCGATTTAAGCACGAAAATGCCGCGCTAACCGTGAATGATGATGGTCATGTCGTTGTGTATATGGGCGATGATGAACGTGGCGAGCACCTGTATAAGTTTGTCTCTGAAGGAAAATACGATCCGAGTAAAGGTAGCGCTAATCGCGATTTGCTCGAAAATGGCACCTTATATGTCGCCAAATTTACTGGCAGCGACGACGAGCTAAAAGGCCAAGGAGAGTGGTTAGAGCTCACCTTTGGTAAAAATGGCCTAACGCCAGAGAACGGCTTTCCTGATCAAGCTAGCGTGCTCATTTTTGCCCGCGAAGCCGCGACGCAAGTGGGGGCGACCACCATGGACCGCCCAGAGTGGGTCGCCGTGCACGCCGACAACAAACATGTTTTCTGCACCCTCACCAATAACAAACACCGCGGCGTGAAAGACAGCCAGCCATTAAATGCGGCCAACCCACGCACCAAAAACCCGTATGGTCATATTATTCGCTGGGCACCGACCCAAGGCGACCATACTCAGGCGACCTTTGAGTGGGACATCTTCGTGATGGCCGGCCACCCCGAGAAGCAATCTGGATTAATGGCAGGTACCGATAACATCAACAAAGACAATATGTTTAACAGCCCGGATGGTATCGGCTTTGATCGCGCAGGACGTCTTTGGATCCAAACCGACGGCGATTATTCCAACGAGGGCGACTTTGCTGGCATGGGCAATAACCAAATGCTCTGTGCCGACACGCAAACGGGGGAAATTCGTCGCTTCCTCACCGGGCCTACATCGTGCGAGATCACAGGACTGACCTTTACGCCCGACTCACGCACTATGTTTGTGGGCGTGCAACATCCAGGCGCGCACTTCCCTGCAGGCGGTGACGCCATTCCTCGCTCTTCGGTTATCATGATCACCAAAGACGACGGTGGCGTGATCGGGACCTAACAGCCCTCCGCGGCGATACACTCCCGTTCGCGCGCTATTTAACCAACACCACTCAGCCCTTGTCTCGACAAGGGCTTTTTAAGCACGACTCGAGTATAACCAAACCCGCAAATTTTGCACTTCTCTGCAAACTATCAACTATATTTACAGAGGGTATATGTATCGATAATGCGCCAAACTGCACCTAACAAGTTGATAAAAGAATGTAACTCATTCAAAAACAACGCGTTGGCACAATGCAGTTACCGAAGGAGCCGACAGCATGGCGACAGAGACACAAGTCACCGAGACACAAGGAACGGTTGCTGCCGTTCAGCCTGATGGCCAAGTACGTCAAATAGAGGCTAATCAAACGGTTTCGACAGGAGAGCTACTCGCCGCGGTCGGCAACGAGCCAGCTTCAGTGCGCCTTGAAAATGTTGCCAATGCGAACCTCGCGTTGTCCGCCTTGCTTGTCGGCGAAGGCGAAGACGATACGCTGGCACAAGATTTACCTGAGGATGTGCTTGAAATCATTGAAACCATCCAACAAGGTGACGATCCCAGTGCTATTGAGGATGCTGCTACCGCCGCTGGTGCGGCAGCCTCTGGGTCTGCGATCACCGCCATGGCGATTATTGAAGCGAACGGCCGTATTGGCGAGATCGTTGCAGGCTTTCAAACCGAGGGGCTTGCCAGCTCAGGATTTGGCATTAGCGACGAACAGCTTTTTGCTCTAACCGCACTTAGATTGGCAAGTGCTGACGCTGTATTTCCTACCGCAGCCACCAATGAAACACCGAGTGCCGAATCACTCACTTTCAGTACCGATGAGGATCAGCCATTAGTGCTGACACCGAATCAAATACTACAGCAAATCAACGATCCCGATGGTGACACCCTCACCATTGCTTCCATCACCAGTGGCAATCCAGATGTCGATATCGATGAAGATGAGTCTGGTAATATCGTCATCACACCGCCGCCTAATTTCAATGGCGACCTTGACCTCACGGTTATCGTTTCTGATGGTCAAGCAGAAACGCCGTCCGATATCACGGTTACCGTGAATCCAGTCAACGATGCGCCTACGCTGCAATTTTCTGCCACCACGGTCACCGAGGAAGCAGTCGCGGCTGGCGATACCGTTGGCACCGTGTCTGCCAATGACATAGAAGGCGATGTCCTCACTCTGTCGTTGACCAATGGCGGCCAAAACTATGTCGAATTGCAGGGCAATAATGTCGTTCTCACTCAGGCAGGCGTAGATGCAATCAATAACGATGCACTGGATATCGCCTCGCTGACATTCACCATCACCGCCTCAGACGGCGAAACAAGTACCTCTCAAACCTTCACCTCAGCCGTGGAACGTATTGACGATCCCGCATCCATCACAGGTGACACATCAGGCACGCTCTCAGAGGGTGAAATCGATGGCTCTGACGGAAGTTTGATAGCCAGAGATGCCATTTCCGGGGCCTTGTCAATTTCCGACCCCGACGATAATCCCACGTGGATCGATAGCACGCAATCCGGCCAGTATGGTGAGTTCATCTTCACCAATGGCAACTGGACTTACTCCGCGGATAGCGATGCTGTGCAGTCTCTTAGTGAAGGCGATATCGTTTCGGAAAACTTCACTGTGACCGCATCAGACGGCAGCACCCAGGTCATCGCGATAACGATCACAGGCACCAATGATGATCCTGTGATTAGTGGCCAAACTCGCGGCAATGTCATCGAAGACACCACATTAGCAACAACGGGATCCCTCAGTATTTCGGATGCAGATGACAACAATGCACCGAGCTTTTCCGATGGCAATGTGTCGGGTCAGTATGGTGAGTTATCATTGGTGAATGGTACCTGGACTTATACGCTCGACAATAACAGTAGCGTTATCCAAGGCTTAGACGCCGGCGATCAGGTCACGGATACCATCACCCTCACCGCCAGCGATA